>JACQHO010000053.1 GCA_016198945.1 Nitrospirota bacterium
GGAAGTCGCTCCGGCCACGAGGGGGCCGAGAGGTTCCGCGCCGTCTTCGGAGGCGGCGCCGGTCACGATCAAATCGTATTTTCCATTTTTCTCAAGGGCCGCGATCGCTTCAATAAAAACGGAACCGTCCGCCATCACCGGTCCGTCAATACGATAGGCCGCATCGGCCCCGCCCCCCAGCGCCCATCGCAGATCCTCTTCCGCATCAAGTCCGCCGAGCAGGACAAGATGAACCGTGACGGGAGAATCCCCCGCTTCTTTTAATCGAACCGCAAAACAGACCGCGGCCTCATCGGACGGGTTCAATCGCCAGACGATTTCGGCCAACCGTCCTTCCTGGAGCCGGGGAGCGGGGGAAATCTCGGCCACCCGCCTGAGAAGACAGAGTATCCTGAGCGGCCGGGCCAACCGGCCGGTCACCCAGGGGCCTTCCGTGGTTTTATTCACCATCCGTTCCATCGCGGCATCCGACGCGACGGCTTCCGGCGCATAGAGCCCTTTCGCAGGCCGGGCCGTATTTCTCCGATATCGGCGGTCAAGCAGCGACAGCCGATGCTCGCATCGCCGGACGGCCCGTTCGGCCATGGTCAGCATGGGATCGGTGTAATCCGGCCCCAGCCGTTCGCGGTGCTCGTTAAGCCACCGGATTCGATAGGTCAAACAGTCGAGTCGGAAGATTTCTCCGGCCATATCGGCCAGGGGGAAATAGGTCGGTTGGAGCACCGCATCCATCCAGACGGTATCGCCCAGAAGATCGGCGGCGGCCGTCACATGGGTGCGAAGGGTTTCTTTCCAGGAAACCAATCGGGGGAGGAGGTCCGAAATCGATTCCCCCTCATTCGGAAGTGATACCGGCTTCCATCCCTTGGCCAAGGCGATCAGATCTTTTAAGATCAGGAACCGCTGGACTTCGTTCGTCCCTTCATAGATATTGAGGATTCTGGAATCCCGCCGTATTTTTTCGGCCCGATGTTGTTCGGTCACACCGGCCGGTCCATACGCCTGCTCGATCAATGTCAGCACCTCGTGGAGGTCTTCCGAGCAGACGTACTTGGCGACGGCCGATTCCATTCGGACCGATTCAGTCGCGGGATGGTCGAACAGACCGATGAGGCAAAACGTGATCGAATCGGCTCCGAACAGGATCGCCGCTGCCTCTCCCAGCAGACGATCCCGATGCGGAGATCCGGGCGAGGAAGGATCGGACAGATATTCACGGGCTTCGATCAGAAGCTTCCGCATCAAGGTGATCGATGCCACCGCCAGACCGCATCGTCCGACGTTGAGCGTTTCAAGCGCGTTCACCTGTCCATGGCCTTCATAACCGATGACGCATTCCTTGGGAACGCGGACCTGGTCGATCGCGATCTCGTTCGTGGGCGAGCCCCGCTGACCCATCTTTCGCTCATCCGCCCCGACCTTCCAACCCTCGGAGTGGCGGTCCACCATGAAGCCGGTCACGCCCTCCGGCGACTGGGCGTACAGGCAGCATTGTGTTGCGACGCGGCCGTTCGTGATCCACATCTTTGCGCCGCTCAATTCATAATAGTCATACACCGGCTTCTCGTCGCGCGTTCGGATCTGTGCGATATCATGAAAATACCGCTTCTGGCCGTGAAGGTCGAAATATCGAAGCCCCTCATCGGTGTCGTAATTGTATTCATCGCACCGGATCGGAAGGACTTCTCCGGAGGGAAGTTCATAAACCATTCCGGACGGACCCGACCGGACGTCAAACCGAATCCGGTCTGCATCGATCAGATACCGCGCCGACGCTTCATCGCCGGAATCACCCTCCGTCAAATAAAAGCGATACCGCCCGTCTTCGAGCGGAGTGAGGGGACGGCTCATCGGCCGTGCCGTGGTCTTTACCCCGCCGGTGTCGGAGCCGGCCGTCGGTTCAGTCAGCGCGAAGGCGCTGATCCCGCCGTGGCCCAGCTTCCTCAAGAAAAATTGATGGGCTCGCTCGCGACGCGGCAGTTCCTCCACCGCAAGCCGGATCGTCGGGGCCAAGGGATCGAAAAGGACCTTGGCCGCGCTCAGTCTCCGTCGGAAACCTTCCAGATCCCGGCGCTGCCCGGCAATCCCTGCGGCGTAAAAAGTCTTCAGAAAATTGGCCGCAAGATATTTCACCACGCGGGTGTGACGGATTCGTGAGTCGACCAGCGCCATCAGTTCCGTGAACCCTTTCTTCAACCGCGCGGGATCCGGTCGTTTCATCCCGGCGATCAGCCGGTCCAGACGCTCTCCGATCTCGCCGAGCCGACGGGGATCGCGGGCCAGCGGTTCCAGCTCCTCCGCCGCAAGCGGCAACTCCTTTTCGAGCCCGAGAAGCATCGGCGTCGTTCCGATGCTGGTACTGGCCATGATCACCAGCAATAACCCGGCATCGCCGAACCGGCCGGCCGCCGTCGTCAGGACGTAATACTCCGCCTTCCACCAGCCGCCTCCGTCCAGTTCTTCGGGAATAACCGTCGAGAAATAGCCGTTCTCCTTGAACCCATAAAGCACGCCTTTTGGAATTCCGTGTATCTTCTCAACGTATCGCTCGATATGCATTCCATCAAAACGCTTCGTCCAGAAATTTTTAATAAACCATTCGCTGCAGTCCTCCCAGCGCGTTCGGAGCGACGGATCATGCAGTTGTATCTCCGGCACAAAACGGGGGGAATCATCATACGCTGAGACTAAATACCGACCGGATTGATACGGTGGCGATAGGGAGTTCGAGGAAGAACTGCACATCTCCTCGTACCGCATCGGGAGGTCCACCCGTGCGATGTCCGGTCGTTCCGGAAAAACCGCCACCGGAAGCGGGGGAGAATCCTGACGCCAGACCTCCATTGCATTGACGGCTTGCTCGGCCAAATCGGCCAGAACGGCGCATGCCGCCGCATCTCCTTCAACCGGCCAACCTTCTTCGAGCCGTTCCTGCAGTCTGTACAATACCCGGCCCGTTCCAAGGAGCAAGGCGGCGGCATCGCCCGCTTTGTGCGGATCGGTTGCGGAAAAGAGTTCCTTCCAACGCGCAACGTTTTCCTTCCATTGGGCCGCCGTCCCGGCCAACGGGCCGTTTTGAATCTCC
>JACQHO010000067.1 GCA_016198945.1 Nitrospirota bacterium
GACGGTAAAAAATGCTTGACAAAAACAGTCCCAAATTATATAGTACGTCCCGTTTCTGTGGGCTCCCATCACATGGGGTGATGACAAGTCACACGAAAACTTACAAGGGAATGTATCGCGCACAAAGTCTCACACAAGGAGGGGATATGAAATATTTGTTGGGAAGTTTTGTATTGGCGGCAATGGTTGTTGCCGGTTCTTATACCGCCTTTGCGGCGGCTGAGGCGGACCCATGCAAGGCCCGCGTTCCTGCGGATCAGGTGGCCGCGGCGAAGGCCGAAAAGAACCCATATGTCGGCAACGCGGCCGCGATTGCCGAAGGAAAGGAGATCTTTGAAGGTAAGGGAACCTGCTTTACCTGTCACGGAATGGGCGGACACGGCGACGGCGATGCCGGGAAGGCCCTCGATCCGACGCCCCGGAATTTCTCGAATGCCAAGTTCTATGATTGCAAGACAGACGGCGAGATGTTGTGGATCATCCGGAACGGAAGCCCGGGAACAGCGATGATCCCGGCCGTATCCACGGGTATTCTTACCGATGATGAAGCCAAAAAAGTGCAGGCCTACGAAAAGACGTTCAAGGGTAAATAAGCCGGCTTGATTTAGAAGCGGTTTCAATAAGATAAAAAAGGCCCCGATTTTCGGGGCCTTTTTTATTATTCCGGTTGACACGCCCCCGCGGCTTCATGCATCATGCACCGCATGCGCATGGGTTCTCTCGGAAGGCTCGGCCTGCTGTTATCCATGACGGTCCTAACCTGCGGTCCTCAATCTCCGGATGATATGGTTTTCGTCCCGGCGGGACCCTTTTACATGGGAACGGATGACATTCGTCTCGAAAGCATTGCGGAGGAGGCCGGCATTACGAAGCCGTGGGTCCTGGATGCCGCTCCGGAGCATCGAATCCAACTCCCTTCTTTTTTTCTGGATCAGCATGAAGTGACCAACGGAGCTTATTTCCGTTTTGTGGAAGCCAACTCTTTCCCGATCCTTCCCCATTGGCATGACGGCCGGCCTCGCAGGGACCAGGAGCGTCTGCCCGTGGGTTATGTAAGCTGGCCGGAAGCGGATGCCTACTGCCGATGGCTTGGGAAGAGGCTGCCCACGGAGGCCGAATGGGAGAAGGCTGCCCGCGGTCCGGACGGATGGATCTATCCGTGGGGTTATTTCTTCGACTATCGGCGCGCGAATGTCGGGGGACTGATGTCCGGTCCGGCGCCGGTCGGGAGTTTTCCGAACGGCCAAAGTCCGTACGGCGCGCGGGACATGATCGGAAATGTCTGGGAATGGACGGCCGACTGGTACCGACCCTATCCGGGCGGCTCCTACGTCTCGGCCGATTTCGGCGAGACGTATCGCGTGGCCCGTGGAAACTCCTGGGGCGGACTGGGTCATTTTCCCAAGAATGTTCTGGAAGAAGTAAAGGCGGCCCAGGCCCGCGCGACTTACCGATTGTATTTCCCCCCGAATATCGCCATGGAAGATGTCGGATTCCGGTGCGCCAAAGACGCCCCGAAAAAGAACTGAAGCGGACCGGTGAACCGGATCATGCGCCGACCTCCGCCATTGACGATGCAAACATTACGAGAGGAATATTCGCAAAAGCGGGAGGCCATCCGATCCCGCTTGATGGAATTTGAGCGGCGTTTTCAAGAAGGGGATGCCGCAATCTTCAAGGAACTCTGTTTTTGCATTCTGGCGGCCAACTCGAGCGCCGAGATGGGCATGAAGAGCCTGGCCGCCATCGAGGATATCGTGTTGGAGGCCGATCTCCCGATGCTCCAGGAGCGGCTGAGCCGGGGCTTCCGCTACTGGCGGGTGCGGCCCTCCTATATTGTGCACACCCGTGATTACCTAAAACAGGAATATGGTTTCAAGCTTCGTGAACTCCTCCAATCCTTTCCGGATCCCGACAGCCGCCGGGCCTTTCTTGCCGCCGACAAGGACATTAAAGGGATCGGATGGAAGGAGGCCAGTCATTTCCTGAGAAATATCGGGTACCGCCGGTATGCCGTTCTGGACAAACATATCCGGAACTGCCTCTGCGAGCTGGGCCTGATCCGGAAGAGCCTCAAGCCGCTTTCCCCGGCGCGATACCGGAGGATCGAGAAAAAGATGCGGGAGTTCTCGGATCAGATCGGCATCGACATGGACGAGCTTGACCTCCTTTTCTGGAGCCGGAAAACCGGAAAAATCTTGAAATGATTTCCCGCGATCCCGCCAAGCTCACCGATAGTAAAACCGTCGGCTTTCCTTGACAAATCGGAGACACTGGTATAGAGTTGGAACGGCGCAGATCGGGATCCCGGTTCATGCGAAGCGGTTCTTCCAAGGAGGAAGCGGATGCAGAAGCTCTGGCTCAAGTCGTACGAACAGGGTGTTCCGTCCAGCATCAATTATCCCAACATTCCGTTGCCTCAACTGTTATTTGAGACCGTCCGTCGGTATCCAAAATCCCCCGCGCTAATCTACTACGGCAAGACGATTGCCTACGAACAGCTCGATCTCCTGAGCAACCGCCTGGCAAACGCCCTCATCGAATTAGGAGTTCAGAAAGGCGATCGCGTGGCGATCATGCTGCCCAACGTTCCTCAATGCGTGATCGGATATTTCGGCGCCTTGAAGGCCGGCGCGATCGTGGTCCAGACCAATCCTCTTTACGTTGAGCGGGAGCTGGAGCACCAGATCAACGATTCGGGGGCCGAAACGATCATCGCGCTGGATCTGTTTTATGAGAGGATCGCCCGGATTCAGCACCGCGTTCCGCTCAAGCGGATCATCGTGACCGGCGCGGGCGATTACCTTCCGCCGATTCTGAAATTTCTTTATCCTCTGAAAATGTTGAAAGAGGGGCAGCGGGTCCGGGTTCCCCGGCGTCCGCCGATCTACGATTTCGTGAATTTGCTCAAAAAGGCCGAACCCACTCAGCCGATTGTTCCGGTCAAGCCGGAGGATACGGCGCTTCTCCAATATACCGGGGGGACCACGGGCGTGCCGAAGGGCGTCATGCTGAGTCACGCTAATCTGGTGGCCAATGCGGTACAATGCCGTTATTGGATGCCCTCCCTTCGGGACGGGGAGGAGGTTTTCTTGGGCGTCGTCCCGTTTTTTCATGTTTACGGCTTGAGCACCTGCATGAATCTCGGTCTCCTGATCGGAGCCTGCCTTGTCCTGCTGCCGCGGTTCAAGACGGACGACGTTCTGAGGGCGATCGTCAAATACCGGGTTACGATCTTCATGGGCGTCCAGGCGATGTACGTGGCGATCAATAATTACTCCCGGATCGGCCGATTTGATCTCTCCTCGATCCGGATCTGCATCAGCGGCGCCGGTCCGCTTCACGGCGAGGTCCAGGACCGGTTTGAGGAATTGACCGGCGGAAAGCTGGTCGAGGGCTACGGTTTGAGCGAGGCCTCGCCCGTGACGCACTGCACCCCCATTTACGGCGAGCGGAAGAAGGGCTCGATCGGCCTGCCTTTTCCGGATACCGACGCCAAGGTCGTGGATCAGGAGACCGGCCTGCGGGACCTTCCCGTCGGAGAAATCGGCGAGCTAACGATTCGCGGGCCCCAGGTGATGCAGGGCTACTGGAAAAGGGACGATGAAACAAAGATCGTCCTGCGGGACGGGTGGCTTTACACCGGCGACATGGCCCGCATGGATGAGGACGGGTATTTCTTCATCGTGGACCGCAAGAAGGACATGATCAAGACGCGGGGCGAGAACGTTTATCCCCGCGAAGTGGAGGAGGCCCTGTTCCGCCATCCCAAAATCAAGGAGGCCGTGGTGGTCGGCGTTCCGGACGCCTTCAGTGTCGAGGTGATCAAGGCCTACGTGGTGCTCAAAGAGCGGGAGCATGCCACGGCGGCCGAAATCATCGAGTTCTGCACAAAGGAGATGGCCAAATTCAAAGTTCCGAAGGAGGTTGAATTTCGCAAGGAGCTTCCCAAGACGATGATCGGCAAGGTCCTGCGGCGCGTCCTCCTCGAAGAGGAGTTAAAGAAGAAAGCGTAGGAGGTCGGTTCGTGAAAGACGTCGTGATCGTGGATGGACTGAGGACCCCGATCGGGAACTTCGGAGGGGCGATGAAGGATGTGCCGGACCCGGAACTCGGCCGGCAGGTCGTCCGCGGATTGCTGGAGCGATCCCATCTGGATCCCCGGCATATTGA
>JACQHO010000017.1 GCA_016198945.1 Nitrospirota bacterium
AAGGCCCAAAAAGAAGTCCGTGAAATCCTGACGCATTATCCGGATAAACGCTCGGCGCTTCTTCCCGTCCTGAATCTGGCCCAGGCCGAGTTCGGTCATATCAGCGAGGACGTGATGGTCATGGTCGCCAAACTGCTCGACCTTACGCCGCCCAAGGTGTACGAGGTGGTCACCTTCTATACGATGCTGAATGAGAAGCCGGTGGGACGATACCTGCTTCAGCTCTGCCGGACGCTGCAATGCGCCCTGGCCGGGTCCGAAAATATTCTGGGACATCTTCAGAAAAAACTGGGGATCGGGATCGGCGAGACGACGCCCGACGGGCTGTTCACCTTGAGAACGGTCGAATGTCTCGCCTCCTGCGGAACGGCGCCGGCGATCCAGATCAACGGGGCCTATTATGAAAATCTGACGCGTGAAAAAGTGGACCGGATCCTGGATGATTTGAAACGCGGCGCTCAACCGGTTTCCAAGCCGATGGGGGAAAATTGAGACGTAAGGCGTGAGGAGTGAGGGGAATCGATAAGCAGCGAGCAAGGCGAGCGAGAGGGGGAGGCTCCACCCGGCTATGCCGGTGGAGGGGGCGACGTGAGCCCCTTTCAAAAAACGACGGATGGGGCTGCCGCAGGACAGGACCCGCCGATGCCATGGGATGAGTAGATAGCCATGAAATACGAATTAGTGCTTCATAAAAATTTAAAGACGCCCGGATATACCGGCAGCCTGGCCGACTATGAGCGGCTTGGCGGCTATCTTGCGATCCGCAAGGCGTTCAAGGAATTCACGCCGGCGCAATTGATCGACCTGGTCAAACGGTCCGGCCTGCGCGGCCGGGGCGGCGCGGGTTTCCCGACCGGGATGAAGTGGGATTTCCTTCCGAAAGATCCGGCCGTCACGAAATACCTCTGCTGCAACGCCGATGAGAGCGAGCCGGGGACCTTCAAGGACCGCGAGTTGATTGAGCGGGACCCCCACCAGATGATCGAGGGAATGATACTGGCGGCCTACGCCATCGGAGCCAAGGTCGGCTATATCTATATCCGCGGCGAGTTCGTCTATGGGGCCCAGGTTCTGGAACAGGCGCTGGCCGAGGCCTATCGCGCCGGTTATCTGGGGAAAAATGTTTTGGGGAGCAAGAACGACATCGATATCTACCTCCATTGCGGCGCGGGGGCCTATATCTGCGGCGAGGAGACGGCCCTTCTCGAATCAATCGAGGGGAAACGCGGCCTGCCGAGGACGAAGCCGCCCTTTCCGGCCACTCATGGATTGTACGGAAAGCCGACCGTGATCAACAACGTCGAGACCTTGAGCAATCTTCCGCATATTGTGAACCGGGGGGCGGAATGGTTTACTTCGATCGGATCGCCCCCGAAAAGCCCCGGGATGCGAATCTTCTCGGTGAGCGGCCATGTCAACCGGCCGGGTAATTACGAAGTGCCGATGGGGATCACGCTTCGGGAATTGATTTACGAGCATGCCGGCGGCGTCCGGGACAACAAAACGATCAAGGCGATCATTCCGGGCGGCGCCTCGGCCGCCTTTCTGACCGCCAGTTCTCTGGATGTGAAACTGGATTTCGAGGCGATCGCGCAGGTCGGCTCGATGCTCGGCTCCGGCGGCGTCACGGTCATGAACGAGGAGACCTGCATGGTCCGGACCGCCCTCAACCTGATGGAATTTTTCGCCCATGAGACCTGCGGCAAATGCTCGCCCTGCCGCGAAGGCTCCTCCTGGCTCGTCCAGATGATGCGCCGTATCGAGCACGGGCATGGAAAGATGGAGGACCTGGATCATCTCGTCCGCATCTGCGGCGGGATTGCGGGCAAGACGGTCTGCGCGTTCGGCGACGCCGAGGTCGCGCCGATCCTGAGCACGCTCAAGCATTGGCGCGCGGAGTATGAATTCCATATCAAGGAAAAAAAGTGCATGGTCGGCAGCCGGGGCGGCCAATTGGTCGCGATCGGGGATCATTAAGTGTCCATACAGCGCGGAGCTTGTCTCCGCGCGGAGATACGGTCCGCGGAGGTGAACTCCGCTCTATAGAAATTGGAAGAGGAGAAACGCAGTTGGCAGACACGGTCAAATTGAAAACCGACACGGTGAAATTAACGATCGACGGGCGCGAGGTGGTGGTTCCCAGGGGCACGCTCGTAATCGAGGCCGCCCGCGCGCTTTCGATCGACGTCCCGTTCTTCTGCTACCACCCGAAATTGAAATCGGACGGCAACTGCCGTATGTGCCTCGTCAGCATCGAGAAGATGCCGAAGCTCCAGGTCTCCTGCTCCCTGCCCGTTTCCGAGGGCATGGTCGTCCATACCGACACCTCCGTCGTCTCGGACGCGCGCAAAGGCGTGCTGGATTTCCTTCTTGCGAATCATCCGCTCGACTGCCCGATCTGCGACGAGGGCGGACGCTGCCCGCTCCAGAATTATTCGCAAAAATACACCGCCTACGGACAATTTAAAGAAGAGAAGCGGATCTACGAGAAGGACTATTTCAGTCCGCT
Source organism: Nitrospirota bacterium (assembly GCA_016198945.1). Lineage (GTDB taxonomy): Bacteria > Nitrospirota > Nitrospiria > JACQBZ01 > JACQBZ01 > JACQFA01. The sequence continues at coordinate 2,510 of JACQHO010000017.1, forward strand.
GATCGAGAAGGAGATGAACCGCTGCGTCCAGTGCATGCGGTGCGTCCGGTACTGCGACGAAGTGATCGATTCGAAGGCCCTGGCGTCCGTCAACCGGGGCTATGAGACCGAGATCGGCCATTACGGCGAAAAACAGCTCGACTGCGAATTCTGCGGCGGCTGCGTCCAGATCTGTCCGGTCGGGGCGCTTCTCAACCGGCTGCCGCTGTATGAATACCGGCCCTGGATGCTGACCCGGACCGAGACGACCTGCGCCTACTGCGCCGACGGCTGCTCGCTCCGGCTGGAGAGCCGTCCGCAGACCCGCGAGGTAATCGAGGTGACCTCGTTCTGGGGCAACGAGCCGAAGAGCGAATGGGGAAAGGGACGGAACGAGGGCGATCTTTGCGCGAAAGGCTATTTCGGTTACCCCTTCGTCAACAGCCCGAACCGTCTGACGAAACCTCTCATTCGAAAGGACGGCCGGCGGGACGGCCCGCTCATCGAGGCCTCCTGGGAAGAGGCGATCGAGCGTGTGGCCGAGGGCTTCGGACGGATCAAGAACCAATCCGGCGGGGCGGCCTTCGGGGCGCTGGCCTCGGCCCGCTGCACGAACGAGAACCTCTACGTATTCCAGAAATTCGTCCGGCTGGTGTTGGGAAGTCCGAACATTGACAGCAGCGTCCGGTACGGAATGGTCAACGTCGCGCGTGCAATGACCGAGATGACCGGGACCTCCCGCTGGCTTCCGTCATATGAGGAGATCGCGAAGGCCGATCTGATTTTCGTGATCGGGACGGACATCACGCATTCCAACCCGATCGTCGGGCTGAGAGTGAAGGCCGCGGCAAAGAAGGGATCGAAACTGGTCGCGGCCACGCCGCTCCGCCGGCGGATCAGCACATTGAGCAACATCGTCAATCTGGCGACGCGGCACCTGGCCCACCGCCCCGGGGCGGAACGGGCCGTGGCGATCGGAATGGTGAAGGCCGTGCTGGAGGAAGGAGTTCTTGCCGCCGAACGCGTCTCGCATCCGTCCGTCCGGCGGCTGCGCGATTCGGTCGCGGCGATCACCGCCAAGCAGATCGAGGCCGCGTCCGGCCTGTCGTATGACGAGATCCGGGCGGCCGCCGGGGAATGGGTCGCGGCCCGTCACGCCGTGATCGTTTTCGGCGAGGCTATCCTTCGTGCGATCGACGGGTATGAAACCGTCCGCATCCTGGGGGATCTGGCGCTGTTGACCGGAAAGCTGACGGCGGAGGGATCCGGACTGGCCCCCTTGCTCGAGGAGAATAATGAGATGGGCGCCTACGAGATGGGCGTCGTTCCGGACGGTCTGCCGGGCCTGGGCCGGCTGGATCATGAGCCGGATCGCGGCCGCATGAGCCAGGCCTGGAAGGAACCGATTCCGTCCGGACCGGGTCTTACGATGATGGAGATGCTTCGCGCAGCGAGGGAGAAGCGGATCAAGGCGCTCTATTTGATGGGCGAGAATCCGATCGGCAGTCTTCCATCCTCGGCCGGCGCGGGCGAGGCGTTGGAGGCGGCCGACTTTGTCGTAAGCCAGGATCTGTTTTTGACCGAATCGGGGAAGAAGGCCGATGTGGTATTGCCGGCCGCCAGTTTTGCCGAGCAGAACGGGACCTTCACGAATCAGGAAGGGAGGGTCCTTGCGGTCCGAAAGGCGATCGAACCGATTCACGGGGCGAGGCCGGACTGGGAAATTCTGTCCCAGATCGCGTTTGAGATGGGACATCCGATGGAATATCAGGA
>JACQHO010000054.1 GCA_016198945.1 Nitrospirota bacterium
GATGAAAGAGGAGGACTGGGATCTGGTTCTGAACGTGAATCTGAAGGGGGCCTTTCACTGCACGAAATCGGTGCTGCCCGCGATGAGCAAGCAGCGTCGTGGAAGAATCGTCAACATTGCCTCTATCGTGGGCGTGATGGGAAACGCCGGGCAGGCCAACTATGCCGCGTCCAAAGCCGCCCTCATTGGTTTTACCAAATCCGTGGCGCGGGAATACGCCAGCCGCGGGATCACGTCCAACGCCGTGGCGCCCGGATTTATCGACACGGCGATGACCCAGAATCTTTCGGCCGACGTGCGGGAGGGGTTGATGAAACAGATTCCGCTGGGCCGGCTCGGAACGCCGCAGGATATCGCCCATGCGGTCCGTTTCCTGGTCTCGGAGGAGGCCGGGTATGTGACCGGGCAGGTGATTCATGTCAATGGCGGCATGTTGATGGTATAACGGACAGCGGTTGAATTTTTATTATGAACTTTAAAGGGGAGGTGCAAAACCAATGGCAGCCGTAGACGAAAAAGTGAAAAAGATCATTGTCGAGCAACTCGGAGTGGATGAAGAGGATGTGACGCCGGATGCCTCCTTTGTGGACGATCTGGGCGCGGACTCGTTGGACACCGTCGAGCTGGTCATGGCCTTTGAGGAGGAGTTCGGAATCGAAATACCGGATGAAGACGCCGAGAAAATCCTTACCGTGCAGAACGTCATTGATTATATCAAGGAACGGTCATAAAACGGATCGTTAGCCGATCGTAAGGGAGGTGTTGTTCTGAAGCGCCGTGTGGTCGTGACAGGATTGGGGGCGGTGTCTCCGCTGGGAATCGGGGTGGAGCCGACCTGGGAGGCCGTTTGCAACGGAGTCAGCGGCGTGGGCCGGATTACGCGGTTTGATGCGTCCGATATGCCGTCTCAGATCGCGGCCGAGGTGAAGGGGTTTGATCCGGGGAATTATATCGATAAAAAGGAAATCAAGAAGATGGATACCTTCATCCATTACGCCATCGCGGCCAGCCAGATGGCGATGGATGATTCCGGGCTGAAGGTGACGCCGGAGAATGCCGAGCGGATCGGCGTGTATGTGGGTTCCGGGATCGGCGGTCTCCATGCCATCGAAGAGTGGCATCATGTCCTGATTGAAAAGGGGCCCAAACGGATCACCCCTTTTTTCATCCCGATGTTGATTATCAACATGGCCTCCGGCCAGATCGGGATCCGGTACGGCCTGCAGGGGCCGAACTCCTGTGCGGTGACGGCCTGCGCCACTGGAAACAACTGCATCGGGGATGCTTTCCGGATCATCCAGCGAGGCGAGGCCGATGCGATGATCGCCGGCGGGACGGAAGCCGCGATCACGCCCCTGACCTTGGCCGGTTTCGCGGCCTCGCGCGCCCTTTCGACGCGCAACGACGATCCGGCCCATGCCAGCCGGCCGTTTGACCGGGAACGCGACGGTTTTGTGGTGGGCGAGGGGGCCGGTCTGTTGCTGCTGGAAGAATTGGGATCGGCGCGGCGGCGCGGCGCGAGGATCTATGCCGAACTGACCGGCTATGCCATGACGTCCGACGCCTATCATATCACGGCGCCGCCGGACAGCGGGAACGGCGCGATCCGATGCATGTCGCTGGCGCTCAAAGATGCAGGGTTGGGACCGACCGATATCGGCTACATCAATGCCCATGCCACCTCCACGTTTGCGGATAAGATCGAGACGCTGGCGATCAAGACCGTCTTCGGCGCCCACGCCAAGCAGATCCCGGTCAGCTCGACCAAGTCCATGACCGGCCATCTCCTGGGGGCGGCCGGCGGGATCGAGGCCGTCTTTACGGTCCTGTCGCTGGTTCACGGCATTCTTCCTCCAACCATCAATTACGAGCATCCGGATCCGGAGTGCGACCTGGATTACGTTCCCAACACCGCGCGGCAGGTGAAACTTGCCGCGGCTCTCTCCAATTCGTTCGGCTTCGGAGGCACCAACGCCTGCTTGATTTTTAAGAAATATGAAGCATCGTAGTCGGCCGTCATGTCGGTCAAACCCTTCGACACATTTCAATCCGTTTTAGGCTACGCCTTCCAAAAGCCGGACCTGCTCCGGGAAGCCCTCACGCACAAGTCCTATCTGAACGAAATGCGCGCCTCTGAAAAGGACCGCGCGGCGCAGGACAACGAACGTCTGGAATTTCTGGGGGATGCCGTACTGGACCTCGCGATCAGCGAGCACCTGATTGCGATCTATCCCTTGTCAACCGAAGGGGACCTTTCCAAAATGAAGGCCCGGATCGTGAGCGAGGTCACGCTGGCCCGCGTTGCGAAGCGGCTAAGCGTCGGAGAATTCCTGCTGCTCGGACGCGGCGAGGAACGGACCCGCGGGCGGGAAAAGCCGTCGCTCCTTGCGGATGCGCTGGAGGCCGTGATCGCGGCCGTTTATCTGGACGGCGGATTTGAGGCCGCCCGCAAGGCGATTTTGAAAATCTTCGAGGACGAGATTCATCGCCTGGACCGGCCGCCGGAAGATATTGATTATAAGACCGAGCTTCAGGAATGCTGCCAGCGGGAATTCAATGTTCTGCCTGCCTACCGGGTCCTTCGCGAGTCCGGTCCCGATCACCAGAAGCTTTTCGAGGTCAAGCTGACGATCAAGGAGGAAGTATACGGCATCGGCCGCGGACGGAGCAAAAAAGAGGCGGAGCAGCAGGCGGCCAAGCAGGCGATCGAGAAACTGGCCCACCGCCCGCTTTAATTTAAGTTGATGCGGAATCTTTTCCTGAGCCGCGGTGGCCCGTGGGTATCGACCTAGCGAGCACGACGAGCGAGAGGGGGAGGCTCCATTCCGCCTTAGGCGGATGGAGGGGGCGACGCGAGCCCCTACCGATTGATAAATCAGAAAAAAAACTTGACACCTTTTGGGGCCCATGTTATAGTGCCGACAATTTTGCTGTCGATAACGATCGTAGTTCGGCATGGGGGATGCCTCGGATCACGATCTTTTACGGCCGTCGAGCCGGCGGCCGTAAACGCCTCAGTCGAACGGAGTGGATTGAAAGGAGGTGAACCATCGATCGCAAAACAGAGCCGGTTCGAGGGATGTTTGAGGGAAATTTAATGTAGCGCAATGCGGTAACTCCAGTTTGTTTGATGTTGCAGTGGTTCTGTGAATGCACACTCAATAAGGAGGAACAGAGCATGAAGAAACTTGCCGCAGTATTTTTAACCCTTATGGTGGCTTCAACCGCCTCGGCCCAGGTGATCAGCAATCCCACAACCAATTCCCGCATGGGCGGTCTGGGCGTGGCCAACTGGCAGATCGAAGACGGTTTTAATATTTTCATCAATCCCGCACAGCTCAGCAATTACAAAAACGAGGTCAACCTTGAACTTGGAACGTGGAATGCCACGGATTCGCTGGTAGACTCCGCAGGCCCGGCGGGTCCAGGACATCCATTTGGGCCGCCTAACAACGACCATGGGCCGGCTTGGGGGGGTATGAACTCGGATGTTTCTTACGGCACGTGGGGCCTTTACTTAGGTCGTCCGTACAGCGGAAGCGGACCGTTAACCCTCATGGATCCGACTCCGCCGGCCGCAAGCTGGTTTGACCTCTTTTATTCGACAAAGGGTCCGGTGCCGATGGGCTTTTACCTTAGCTATGCCAACCAGGTGGTCGAGACCTCCAATGGAACCGATACCGCGGAC
>JACQHO010000055.1 GCA_016198945.1 Nitrospirota bacterium
ACCAGCGCGCGCGCGATCGCCACGCGCTGCTGCTGGCCGCCGGAAAGCTGCGACGGGGTATGGCCCATCCGGTCCGAAAGACCGACGGCCGCCAGCACCTCCCGGGCCCGGTTGGAACATTCCTGCCGGTCCAGGCCGGCATAAAATAGCGGAAGCATCACATTGGACAGCGCGGATTGACGTGGAAGGAGATGGAAGGTCTGAAACACAAACCCGATCTTGCGATTCCGCAATGCGGCCAGCGCTTCATCCGGGAGGCGGCCGATTTCCTCCCCGGCAAAACGATAACTGCCGGTTGTCGGCCGCGACAGTCCGCCCAGGATATGCAGCAGCGTGGTCTTCCCGCAGCCGGACGGTCCGACGATCGCGACGAACTCGCCGGACTCGATCCGGATCTCGACCGATTCGAGGGCCGTGACAAGGATCTCGCCGGCGCGATATACCTTCGTAATTTTTTCAAGCTCGATCAGGGCCATGGTTGATTGGGGGGCTGCCGGATCGGTCCCACGAACCGGCCCGCGCGCATCTACTCCTTGGCGGTCTCGTTCGGCAGGATCAGGACGCGGTCGCCCTCGTTCAGGCCGGACGTGATTTCGACCGAGGTCTCGGTCCTTGCGCCCACCGTCACCGGCTTCTTGACCGGGCGGCCGTTTTCCTCGACCGTCACGACCGGGCGGCCGTCCTGTCGGGCCAAGGCCTCGACCGGCAGAGACAGCGCGTTTTTTGATACGCCGAGAAGGATGTCCACGTTCGCGGTCATGGACGGTTTCAGATCCTCGTCCGGGTCCGCGATCTCCATCGTCACGAAATAAGTCACAACGTTGTTGAGGCGCTCTCCCTGGGGAGAGATCTGGGTCACCGTCGCCTGATAGCGTTTGCCCGGCACGGCGTCGAGCCGGATCTCGACCGGCAGACCGAGACGGACCTGGGCGATATTCACCTCGTTGATCTTGGCCTTCACCAGCATCCGCGAGAGGTCGGCGATCGTCATGAGGGCCGTCCCGCCTCCGACGGTGGACGTCCCCGATGTGATCATCTCGCCCTCTTCCACCTCCAGGGAAATGACGGTGCCCCGGATCGGCGAGGCGATCGCGAATTGATCCAGCGAGTCCGAACCGATGTCGCGAGCAAGATACTGATCCAGAACCTCCGGGCTGCCGCCCAGCGCCAGAAGCAACTGCCGCCTTGCAAGCTGCCACTTCAGTCTCGACTGCTCGAACTTCTTCTCGGCCGCCTCCAGCTCCTTCCGGGATATGAACCCCTTCTCGAAAAGAGCGCGCTGCCGGTCCATGTCCCGCCGGGCCTCGTCCATGTTCAGCCGCTCTTCTTCATAGCCGGCCCGCAACTGGGCCGCCTGCCGGGCCTGGCCGGACTCCTGCTGAATCACGGCCAGCTTCTGGCCGACCGCCACGCGCTCCCCCGGCTTCACGAACAGGCGCTTGATCTCGCCGGACTGTTCCGATTTGATCTCGACCACGCCGAGCGGCTCAAGCGAACCGGTCTCGGTCACCTTGAGGATGATGTCGCCGCGTTGAACCGTGGCGGTCCGGCCGGCGGGTTTTGCGGGCTTTTTCATGGAGCTGTTGAAAAAGAGAACGAGCCCGACGGCCGCCGCCGCGATCACGATCAGAACCGCCGATAAGATCCGATTCAAGGGTTTCGCTCCCGGTCCCGCAAGGATGATTCAAGAACGATCCCCCGATCGCGAAGGAGCGTGCCCCGGGCCCGTGCAAGCCGCGTTTGCGATTTGTTGTAATCCACGATCGCCCGTATCTCTCTTCGCTGGGCCTCGGCCAGGTCCTTTTGAAACTCCAGAACGTTCTGTGTCGTGGAGAGGCCCAGTCGCAAGCGTTCCGTTTCGGTCTCCAATTTTTTATCCGCCAGCGCGCGGGACTTGCCGGTCGTCACGATCCGTCTCTGATCCGTTTCCACGCTCCGGACGGCCTCCTTCAGCTCGACCACGACATCCTGCTCCAATTTTTTGAGGTTCAAAGCCGTCTTCTCCAGTTCCATTTTCTGCCGGATATAGGCGCTCCGCGCCGCGCGGTTTCCCAGCGGAAGGGTGAAGACAACCCCGGCCTCCCAACTGTAAAAATCCCGGGAGCCCAACCGGTCCAGGTCGTCGGCATAGGTCGAACCCAGGCCGTTCAGCCCGGCCGTTCCCTCAAAATCAAGCGCGGGCCGCGCCTGATTCCGGGTCTGAAGCACCGACTGCTCGCGGTTTTTCAGTTCCAGCCGGGCCTCGCGGAGGTCCCGTCGCTCGTCCAGCGCCGTGTCGACCGCCTCCCGGATGCGGACCTCCGCCGGGGCGACCGATGGCTCATCCGCCGGGATGATCGGGATGTCCTGTAATGCGGATGCCGAGACATTCATGTCCCGGCGAAGCCGGTCCTCCGCGTCCCGCACCTGTTTCTCGGCCGATAAAACATCCTCCTCCCGGTCGGCCACGGCCGCCTCGGCCACCAGGATCTCGATCGGGGCGATCAGGCCCTGTTCGACCTTCGCACGGTTCATTGCAAACAGTTCCTGCGCCGCCCGCCGCTTTTCAAGCTCGACTTTATAATTTTTCCGCAGATAGACCAGCTCCCAGTAGGCCTCCTCGACTCCGGCCGCGATCTCGGTCGCTTTTCGTTCGAAGGCCGCCCGCGAAACCGAGAAATTGTTTTGGGCAAGAATCAGATCGGTCCGGTTGACGGCAGGCCCGAACCCTTTCAACAAGGGCTGCGTCACGGTCACGGAGAGGGCCGAACCGAAATTCGGATCGAACACGGTCGAGACCCCGCCCTGCCGTGTGACGTCCCATGCCAGCGTGTAACGGCCGCCGGAGGACCACTGCTGCTCGATTCCCAGATCGTACTGAAGACTGTTCGACTCGATGGGCGAAACGGCCCCGGCGCCCAGAATGGCCACATCCGCCGCGCTGGCCGATGGCCGGATCGTCTTTCCCCCCTTGACCCCAAGACGGAGGCTTGGATCAAACCGGGCCTTCTCAACCGTGATCTCCGGCCGACGGATCTCCGGATTTTGCCGTTCCACGGCCAGTTCGAGGTTCTGCTCCAACGCGTTTCGGATCGCATCGCGCAACGATAAAACCAGCGGCTCGTCCGCCGCGGGGGTTTGGGCCTGAATTTCCTCCGCCGCAACCGGCGTCGCGATCAATAGATAAATCAGAATCCATCCGACCACCATGGTTTTCATGAGCATGCCCCTTTCGGATGAGGATATTTTCTTGAGATGCTATCAGAAAAACGACGACGATTGCAACCGACCGCGGCCGCCGCTCGAATCGGATTCCGCCCCATCTTGACTTTCCGGTCCAGGTATCGTACAAGAAGCCATCACCCCGGACCGCTATGGCATGGTCAACCACAAATAATCGGTTCCTTCGCGCCGCTCAAGGCGGAGCAGCGGCCTTCTTTCTGATCTTCGCGGCGGCCGTTCTGCCCGGCTGCTCGACGCCTCAGGCGCCCATTAAATGGGGCCCGCCCAATGCCGCTCTGGGCGCGACCTTCACCCTTGAGGAGATGGAGCGCAAAGTCATCAACGGCCAGACGGCCATCGTCTACCGTTTGAAGACGTCCGGTTTGCCGGAAGGCAGGATCTTTACGCTTTTAAGCAAGCCGCTTGATTCCAAGCCGACCCGCGTCACAGATCAACGATTTTACGCCACCCAGACCGGAAAGCTGCTCGCTCAGGGCCCCACGGTCGAAATGACAACGGTTTCAGGAAGCCCTCCCATCGATATCCAGGGCATTGACAGGGAATTTCTTCTGACGGTTGCCGGCTTTGCCAAGGCGGAGCCCCTGCGGCTGGCGCTCATCGACATGGAGAGGACGATCACGGTCTTCGCGAAAACAATCCCGTTTCCGATCGAGACGACGAACAAAGAGCGGTGCCGGTTGTGGCTGGAACTGGGATCCCGAAAGGGCGATGTCTTCGCCGTATTCGGGGAGGGGTTCAAACCCGATGAAGAGATCTCGACCGTTTCGAAGTCGGGCGCGAAAATCGTTGAAAAAAAGAGGAACGCCTCGGCGGGCGGGCTGCTTTTGGACATCATCGAGCCGGGCATCGCCGATCAGTCATCGGGACGGGCCAGCTACAGCGTGATGAGCCGTTCATGCGTACTGACGTTGAACTATGACTGGGGAATCGCCGCCCAGGTCGTGCAATAATTCCCCGTCCGCCCTCCGGTCATTCCCCGCCGGCCACATCCGCCTTGCAATCGGCGCAGATCGTCATAATATCCGTGCCGGAGTAAACCGGAAAAAACTTCTCGGCCTCCTGCCCGCAAATATCGCAGGTGCGCGGCGGAAGCACGGACGGACTGAAGCGCTCAGAAGGATTTTGATTCATATATAAAGAACCGTGTCGGCGCTTTCCGCCACCGTCAGCACCTGGGGCAGTCCCCAGACATCGTCAATCAGGTTGTCCTTCGGCGTTTTCTCGCCGATATCCATATATTCCAAGCCCGCGCTGCAAACGATCACCTTGGCCCCCATCCCGCGGGCCTCATGCAGCATCTCGCTGACGGGGGGAACCTTTTTTTCTTTCATGAGCTGGGTGATTTTATGGCTCCAGGACTGGTATTCAACCGGAAAATCGGAGAGGTCGAGCTGGCCGGAATAAAACTTCTTCAAGGCCCAGAAAAAAAGGATGATATAGACGTCGCTCCCCATCGCCGCGGCCGTCAGCGCAATCGTGGCCACCTGGTGCAGCTTATCATAGGTGCCGCTGTGGGCAAAGATGACGAATCTTCCCTTGGATTTCTTCATGCACGGGAGAATAACAAAACAACCGCGGGGAAGTCAAACCGGCGGGAAACCAGAACTTCCTCAATGCTAACCCTTTCTCTCCGCCTCCGCGCACAAGGCAGGAGCGGAATCTGACAGGAATTTCATATGGTTTCCACGGAATAATTAGGACGGAGGACGCTGCAGACCCGAACTTTGAAATCAGCTTCCAACAAAATCAAGGGATTACCTTCCAAAAGGTGACAGGCACCTTTGATAGTGGGTGCGTCAAACGAGTTTAATCCGTTTAGATAAAGAGGGTGATGTCAGCGTCGGATGCGTATTCCAGAAAGGTCGCGGCTCCGACCGGGTCCGGAAGACCGGCGATCAGGTCTTCTTTCTTCAGATCGAACATGTCCATCGCCATCTGGCAGGGCCACAGCTTCACGCCGGACTCGATTGCGATCTGCATCAGCTCGGGAACCGTGGCGATCTTCTTTTTCTTGATCTCCCGCTTCATCATCATCGTCGCCAGTGCCGTCATGCCCGGAAGAACGCTCACGATGTTGGGCATGTTGACCGGCATCGCCGGGTTGCCCAGCGGAACGACTTTCAAGTTGTCCTGGTTCCCCTTCTTGAGGATGTTCAGCCCGAAGAAGGAAAAATAGATGCCGGCCTCCATCTCCAGCGCCGCGGCGGTTGTCGAAAGAATCAGCGCGGCATAGGCCGTCTCGATCGTCCCCTTGGAGACGACCGCGATCGCCAGCCTCTTCCGGCGGCTTTCTTTTTCCTTTTTCAGTTTCTCTTCCACCAGGGCCTCGACCCGTTGATCGAGGAGTTCCTTGACCTTGGCTTCGACCAGATCGTTCAGGCTTTTATCGAGGGCGGTCGCCATGAGGTGTCTCCTTACATTATTTCGTTTTTCGGATATAAAACTGAAACAGGCCGTTCTCCGTCCGCTGATCCAGAAGTTCATGCCCGGTTCGCCTGGACCAGGCGGCCATGTCAGCCACCGAACCCGGATCGGTCGAGAGCATCTCGAGCACCTGGCCGATTGTCATTTTATCAATCGCCTGCTTGGTTCGAATCACGGGAAGCGGGCAGAGAAGCCCTTTGCAATCCAGCGTCTGATCCGCTTTTACCGCACCGGGCATTTGTTGATCCTCCTTGACGAATGAAGATTTGAACCGTATGAAATCATCTTAGTCTCGGCTCCCTTGTTAAGTCAATACTTGATTCAGGTTTGACCGATCCGGCGTCGGTTATACAGCGAGCACGGCGAGCGGGAGGGGGAGGCTCCAGTCCGCCTGAGGCGGATGGA
>JACQHO010000057.1 GCA_016198945.1 Nitrospirota bacterium
CCCCAGGCATACCGGATCCCGGTTTCAAACGTGGAATGAAGATCGGCAAAGCCCAGGCCGAGCGTGGCGCCATAATAATCCAGATGGTCATCCTGCGCGGTCGGACGGCCGTTGAGCTCCGGCGCCGCGCTTCGATTCGTGTAAAGTCCGCTGCGGAAGGAAATTTGGGGTCGGATCATTTCCTCAAACCCCACGGCCGCGTTCCAGACCGGCTCGATCAGGATTCCGCCCGACCGCGCATGATAATCGCTGGCGGCATAGTAAGACAGGTCCATCGAGAGGGTGCGGGCCGGCCGAGGGCGTACGGCCAGTCCAAGAATCACGCCGGGGGGCCGACGGGCCGATTGGGAGTTCCGGCTTTGTGAGAAACTGTTTACAAACTGGCTGGTGGGAGCGTCAAAGGTGTAACGCTGGTCCTGGATCTCGGCGTCCTGTTGCAGGAAAGCCGGGCTTCGCAGAGTCAGACCGATTGAATATTGATCCGATGGGTGATATAAAAACCCGGCCTGGCCCAGGAAACCTTGCGTCAGGAGTCGGCTCCGGTTAAACAGGCCTGTCTGGCTCTGCGTGCCGCCGCCCCCGAAAAAGGCGGTCGTTTCCGAGAGGGCCTCTCCATACCAGTAATAGGCCGTTCCGCCGATCATCCAGGCCGGATTCAGGCGGTACGCGAGAGACGGGCCCACCAGATAAACCCGGTCCTTGATGCGGGAATCCAAATAACCGGTATCGAAGGTCTGGCCCTGAAAGACAATGTCGTCGAACTGGGTGGTCGAGGCGATATCCAGGTTGCTCGGAACAATGGCCGAAAAGGCGAGGCGGTGCTCACCCAGGGACCGGACGACGGACCAGGCCGTTGGATAGAAGGTGCTCGACCGGAATACCACGTCTTTTCCGAAGAGACGGTCCGAGATCGTATAGGTCTGGATATCCAGGCCGTTGGCCGAAACGGAAAAGCTGGGCGTCGAAATTTGGGCCAGCCCGGCCGGATTGAAATAGGCCGCGGTGGCATCGTCCGACAGTGCCGTGAAGGCTCCCCCCATTTGAGCCGCCCGGCCTCCGATCATGACGTCGTAGTAATTATAAACGCCGGCCTCCGCCGTCGAAACGGACCCAGGCGTCCACGAACAGAACCATATCAACGCCACGAAGCGGACGATGCGGTTTGCAAACATTTCATGACTCCGAGTTGCGGTTTTCGGGGTGAACGTCAACGCGTTATGATACCGAATACGGAATGAGAGTCAAGGAATTTGTAATGAGTATGATATAATACGCCCCAAACGGAGACGGTCATTCCTACCCTTCATGGACATTTAACCGGTCTAAAGGCCGGGCAGACCCGGCGTCTGGAGCATCTCTACCGCCGCCGCATACCGCCCGACAAAGTCATCACGCCCGAACTGGCGCGCACCCTCACCGAACTGTCCCGAGATATCGGACGGCAGATCGGGCTGATCGTGACCCGGCGGGGAGATATTCATGCCGTGATCGTGGGCGACGACCGCGAGATCATGATCCCCGACCTCTCGAAATTCCGGGCCGGCCGGTTCCGGCTCCGCGGCGTCCGCTGCCTCCATACCCATCTCGACGACTCGCCCCTGACCCAGGACGATTTCACCGACCTGGCGTTGCTGAGGCTGGATCTCATCGCCGCGATCGGTGTTCTTGAAAACGGGCTGCCCGGACATTGTTATCTCGCCCATCTCCTTCCGCCCAATCCGGAAGGCAAGGCCTGGGAGGTTCATCCGGCCATACGGACCCACCAACTGGACCTCGATTGTCAGACCTTCGTGAGTACCATCGAGGAGGAACTGGCCCGCCACCAGACGGCCTTTGACGTCAAGGATAAACGGGAACGTGCGATACTGGCCGGCGCCTCGACCCGGAACCGGCTCGATCAGGAGGAGTCCATGGAGGAGCTGGCCGAGCTGGCGCGGACGGATCAACTCGTCGTGGTGGACACCGTGACGCAACGACCCAAGACATTGCATCCGAAATATCTCATGGGAGAGGGAAAGATAAAGGAGCTGATCACAAAGGCCTACCAACTGGGGGCCGACCTGCTCGTCTTCGACCAGAACCTCACCCCGCTCCAAAGCAAGGCGATCGGCGATCTGACCGAGATGAAAGTGATCGACCGGACGCAATTGATCCTGGATATCTTTGCGAGGCGGGCCCACAGCCGGGACGGGAAGGTTCAGGTCGAGCTGGCCCAATTGAAATACCGGCTCCCCCGGCTGTCGGAGCGGAGCACGGCGCTCTCGAGATTGACGGGCGGCATCGGCGGACGCGGGCCGGGTGAGACACGGCTGGAAGTGGACCGGCGTCGCGCGAGGGACCGGATCAGCCGCCTGGAAAAAGAGCTTCAGACGCTCAGCCGGGCCCGGAGCGAGCGGCGGTCTTTGCGGGTGAAGAGCAAGATCCCGATCCTCTCAATCGTAGGATATACCAATGCAGGCAAATCCACGCTCTTGAACGCCCTGACCCGCAGCGAGGTGCTGACGGACGACCTCCTGTTCGCCACGCTCGACACCGCCAGCCGCCGCCTGCGTTTTCCCCGCGAGCGGGAAGTGATCATCACCGATACGGTCGGCTTCATTCGCGAGCTGCCGGAGGATCTGATGGGCGCCTTCGCGCCGACGCTGGACGAGTTGCGGGACGCCCATCTCCTTCTTCATGTCGTGGACATCGGCAATCCCCGGTTCGAGCAGCAGATCGAGGACGTGGTCAAGCTGCTAACGCGGCTGTCGCTCGATCAAATTCCCCGGCTGGTGGTGTTTAATAAGGAGGATCGGGCCGATCCGCAGGTGGTGAAGGACGTCTGCCGGCGCTATGACGCCGTCTCGATCTCAGCCCTTCATCCCGAAACACTCCCCAAACTCCTGGCGGTTCTCGAAGACCGGATATTTCGGCTTGAACCGCAGGACAACACAGACCGGGACGCTAAAATCAGCTCTCAATAAAATCAAAGGCTTACCTTTCAAAAGGTGACAGGCACCTTTCAGAATGATTACGATTGATAATCGGAAACGGCACCGTGAAGCGGCATCTTAGTTTTTTGATCGGTCTCGGCCTTGGTCCGGGTCTTGGTCCGGACCTTGGTCTCTGTCTTCGTCTCGGCCAAGACCGACCGTTCGGCCTCCAGCCAGTCCCCGATATCGAGGCCGTGGACCCAACCCCGTTTCTCGTAAAGCTCATAGGCCTTCCGCTCAATTTGTTCACGAAGAGCCCGATCCGGAGCGCCCGTTTCGCTTAGGTTGGATTTGGGCGAATCGGTCTTCTTGTTCGATTGTTTTTTCATTGCGGCTTCCTCCCTTTGAGATGGTTTCTTAAATAACTTAAATAACATGATTCCTTCCGCTAAGCGCCTCAAGCTGTTTCTTCGAGAAGCTTAAGCTGTGCCGATTTGCCGCTTGCCATCGGGGGTTGAACATATTTTCTATTGGACGATGGCGTCATCGGGCGCATCGTTTGGAGAATGCTTTTGATGCGCTGCTCCGATCCCCAGTCGCTCCAAAACACGCCCCGGACCGGAAGTACTCCCAGACATCCCGCATGCTGCACCGAAAAAGCCTCCAGCAGCCCTTTTGAAAAATTCATGGGCTCCATGTTCCGGTAAGCCTTTTCCGTCACCTCCGTCTCGGCGGGAGTCCCGATGGAATGTAAGACCCGGTGAAACGAACGGGAAAGGATCGGAGCCGCTTTGCGGGTCAAATCCAGAAGCGTCCTGGCCTTGAAGGCGACCACCATGGTGTTCCACAACCCCCCTCTATGGAACAATTTCTTCGCGGTGTGAAGTTCCGGCTTCTCGATGAATTTTGAAACCGTGTGGACTCGCAACCGGCCGGAGATTTTCCAGTTGCCTGCCGGAAGAATATAGCCATACTCCGGCTCCGGCTCGTTCGGCTCAATCCCCAAGAGGACGAGGCGGGAGGGGTCCCGCTCCACCGTGCGGCAGGCCAGGTCCACGTGACCCA
>JACQHO010000008.1 GCA_016198945.1 Nitrospirota bacterium
ATTAATAGAAAATAGAGTCATTAAGTGGGATATTGATGATATTTCAAGGGTTCGCCTGGAATCGATCGGATTCGTCTTCCAAAGCTTTAATCTCTTCTCGGCGCTGACGGCGCTTGAGAATGTCGAGGTGGCCTTGAACCTCCGTGGAATCAAGGGTCCGGAAGCAAGGCAGCGGGCGCGATCTATATTGGAGGCCGTGGAACTCGGCGACCGGACGGATTTCCTCCCGCGGGATCTCTCCGGCGGGCAGAAGCAGCGCGTCTCGATCGCGCGCGCGCTCGTGAACCGTCCGCCCTTGATCCTGGCGGATGAGCCGACCGGAAATCTCGATTCAAAAACGGGCCATGCGATCATCGAGTTGCTGCGCGATCGGGTGGTGAAGGAAAACCGATCCGTCGTGGTCGTAACGCACGATACGCGCATGATGGATCTCGTTCATCGTGTCTATCACTTAGAGGATGGGGTGCTGGTGTCATGAGACGCGGCATTTGGCTCGCGGTTTTTGTCGCGGCGGCGGGTCTGACGGCGCTCGGGGTGCGGGCGCTCCGCGGCCCGGCCGATTCGGTGCAAACGGCCACGGTTGTCTATGGAGATATTCTGGACCGGATCGCGGCCCGGGGAAAGGTCGAGGCCCGGACGACAGTGGACCTGGCCGGAAAAATCGACGGGCGGATTCAGGCGATCGCGGCCAAGGAAGGAGAGGGGGTCGCGCAAGGACAGATCGTCATTCGGATGGATGATGAATATGCCATGGCTTCGGTGAATCAGGCCCGGGCTGAACTAAAAGAAGCGGAGCTGAACTATTCGCGCAGCCGGCGGCTCCTTGAAACCAGGGCTGTCTCAAAAGCCGAGTTCGACCGGGCCGCCGCAAAACGGGATCTGGCCCGGGCCCATCTTGAGATGGCCGAAGCCCTGTTGAGCGATATGTCGATCGCCTCGCCCATCCCCGGCAGGGTGATCGCAAAGTATCGGGAGGCGGGCGAATCGGTCACGGCCGGAATTCCCATCATGACGATCGCGGACGTTTCGACCGTCCGGGTCCGTGCCGAGATTGATGAAGACGACGTCGGCCGCCTGGCGCTCGGCCAGGAAGCGGCGATCCATTCGGATGCCTATCCCGGCCGTATTTTTACCGGAAAGGTGATCGAGATCGGCGAACAGGTCGGAAAGCGGGTGATCAAGCTGGAAGACCCCTCGAAAATCTCGGACAGCAAGATCCTGGAAGCCAAGATCGATCTGGCGGAGCCGGTCATGATCGAGTTAAAACTGGGGATGACGGTGGATGTCAAAATAGACGTCGTTCGGAGAGACCGTGTTTTGAAGATTCCCCGACGCGCGATTCAGCGGGATGAAAAAGGCGCCTACGTTCAGGTCGTGAAGGACAACCGGCACCGGAGTCTGCCGGAGATCCGGCGTGTGGTTCTGGGGGGGATGGATCCGTGGGATGTCGAGGTTCTTCAAGGTCTGAACGAAAAGGAAAAGGTGGTGGTCCCATGAGAGATCGATTAACGCCGATTCGGGTAGGGGCGTATTGCAATACGCCCCTACGAGCGGGATGGGTCCTTTCGTTTTTGTCGTTTTTATTTTTGTCCGCGCCGGTGTTAGTGCTGGCTCAACCGGCGGCACAGGATGCAGCCCGGACGATGACGCTGGATGAGGCAAAACGCCTGGCATTGGAACAAAACCTGGGCCTCAAATCGGCCGAGATCGAGCTGCTCGGCGCCCGGGCCCGGACCCGAACGCAATTCGCCGAGTTTTTCCCAAAACTTTCGGCCGAGGCGCGGTATGGCCGCGCGGGGGATTTGCAGCGCATCCAGATTCCGGCCGGAGCCTTCAGTCCATCGCCGCCTCTGCCGCCCGCCGATGCGGACGTGACGACCGGCGCGTTGACGAACTACAATCTTCGGCTGACGCTGGAACAGCCTCTTTTCACAGGCGGCTCGATCTATTACGCGTATGAGACGGCCAAACTGGGATCCGAGTCGGCCGGGTTCGGGTTTCAGCGTGCGGTTCAGGATCTTATTCTTCGCGTCGAACTGGCATACTGGGAGATCTTGAAAACGGAGCGTCTTCGGATCGTCGCGGAGCAACAGGTGTCGGAGCTTAAAGAACACCTTCGCGTGGTCAAGGCCTCGCATGAGGCCGGCAGCGTTCCGTATAACGAAGTCTTGAAGACCGCGGTCAGCCTGGCCGAGGCCGAGCAGCGGCGGCTGACGGCCCGGAACAACGCCGATCTGGCCAGGATGACGATGAACAATCTGCTCCGGCAGGATCTCGCCGCGCCGCTCGAAGTCGCGGCGATGAGCCTTGAGCAAGTTCGAGACGGTTTGATGCCCTATCAGGAAACGGTCCGGGCGGCGAAGGAAAACCGTCCCGAATTGGCGGCCGGCCGGACGGAGATCCGTGCGATGGAGGCCCGGCGGCAACTCGCGCGCAGCGACTACTATCCCAAGCTGAGCGCGATCGCGCATTATGACCGGGCGAAAGAGACCGGGACCGTTCTTCCGGAGAACTGGGAAATTATGGGCGTCCTCCGCTGGACCTTCTGGGAATGGGGAAAGACCGGCCGCGAACTGGAGCAGACGCGTCTGAAGCTCCGGCAGAGCGAGCAGGATTTTGCGGCCCTTGAGGACCGGATCGTTCTGGAGGTTCGTGAGCAACATCTCCGCGCGGCCGAGGCCCGGGAGAAGATTGCGGTGACCGAGACGGCGGTCGAGCAGGCCAAGGAAAACTATCGAATCATGGAGGAACGGTTTAAGGCGGGCGTCACGACCAATACGGAAGTCCTGGATGCCGAAAGCCTCCTGATCTCGGCCCAGGCGAACCATACGAACGCGGTCTACGACTTCCAATCGGCGAAGGCCCGGCTCAAGCGGGCGATGGGGGTTTTGACCCTCCCGAAAGGCGTTGCAGGAGAGGAGCCCCGGCCATGAAAAAAACGATTCTGATTCGCGCCGTCATCGGCGGGGTGGTTGTCATTTTACTGGCAACCGCCGCGACGATTCGATATTTTAACTCCGACTCGGCCGACGGCCGAATCGCCGCCAGCGGAACGATCGAGGCGACGGAGGTGAGGATCGAGTCGAAAGTCACCGGCCGAATCGAGAAGATTTTGGCGGACGAAGGCGATCGCGTTGCGGAGGGCCAACTCCTGGTCCAGATCGAAGACCACGAGCTCGAGGCCCAGGTCCGGGCGGCCGAGGCCCAGGTGGAGGCCGCGCGCGCGAATCTATCGAACCTTGAGGCCGGCTCCCGTGAACAGGAGATTAAAAAGGCCGAGGCCGCTCTCGAAGAGGCGCAGGCCAATCTGGAGAAGACCCGGATCGACCGGGACCGATTGGAGCGGCTGCACCATGACAAGGTCGTTTCGGATCAGGAATGGGAGCGGGCCCGAACGGCCTTCGATGTGGCGGCCGCCCAGCAGCGCGAGGCGCGAGAGCATCTTGATCTGTTGAAGGCCGGGACGCGACGGCAGGTGATCGAAGCGGCCCGGGGGGAATTCCGGGGGGCCGAGGCCGCGCTGGACCTGGTTCGGGTCCAGCTCGAGAACGCCCGCCTGACGGCGCCGCTCGCATCAACGGTGTTTTTGAGAAACCGCGAGCCCGGCGAGCTCGCGACGCCCGGAAGCACTATCCTCACGCTGGGTGATCTCGATCATCTTTGGGTCTCGATCTATGTGAAGGAAACGGATCTCGGCCGGGTCAAACTGAGCGGGGAAGCCGCGATATCGGTCGACAGCTTTCCGGGGAAAAAATATCGGGGAAAGGTGATCCGCATATCGGACCAGGCTGAGTTCACGCCCAAGACGATACAGACAAAGGAGGAGCGGGTAAAGCTGGTGTTCGAGGTGAAAGTCGCGATCGAAAATCAGAACAGCGAACTGAAACCCGGGATGCCGGCGGACGTGGAACTTGTGCCATAAATACATAAGCGGGTCCTGTCCTGCGGCAGCCCCATCCGTCCTCACTGTGTTATTCGGATTGCCGGGGTTGACGTCTTGAACCCAGTTGGTATTTCCGTTGCGGGCGGATGGGGCGCCCCGCCTCCGGCCACCC
>JACQHO010000056.1 GCA_016198945.1 Nitrospirota bacterium
CTCCTCGTCCCAGCAGAACGACCGGAATGGTTTTAAGAAAAATCTGGAGGTCCAGCTTGAGCGACCAGGTGTCGATGTACTGCAGGTCGAGCTTCATCCATTCCTCGAAGTCCGCGATTTTGCTTCTCCCGCTGATCTGCCACAGACAGGTCAGTCCGGGTTTCATCGAAAGACGGCGCCGCTGCCACCGCTCGTATTTCCGGACCTCGTCCGGCAGGGGCGGACGCGGCCCGACGAGGCTCATATCGCCCTTCAGGACGTTGAGCAGCTGGGGCAGCTCATCCAAACTGGTTTTTCTCAGCCATTTACCGATCGGGGTCAGCCGCGGATCGTCCTTCATCTTGAAGACCGGCCCCTGCATCTCGTTCAAATGGGCCAGATCCTGTTTGCGATCCTCCGCGTCCTTGATCATGCTGCGAAACTTGTAAAGGGTGAACCGACGGCCGTTCAGCCCGATCCGCATCTGTCGAAAGAAAACCGGGCCCGGCGACGTGATGCGAATCGTCACCGCGATCACGATCATCGGAACCGCCGCCAGGAGGAGCACGGCCAAAGAAACCACGATATCAAAGCTCCGCTTGACGGCCAGCGACAGCTCGTTGTGCGGCGTGGTGGTAAAGGTCAGAAGCGGAATTCCGTGAAGATCATCCAGATGAACTTGAGCGATCATGTTTGGAAAGAAATTAACCGCAACACGCGCCTTGATGCCCAATTCCTCGCAAAGCAAAAAAATCTCTTCCAGGGCCTCCAGGTGCCTGCGCGTCACGGCAAACACGACCTCATCAATCACCTTCTCGACCAGCAGATGGGAAATGTCCTTCACCCCGCCGATGATGGGAACGTTGCCGATCTGCTCAAGATTCGTATCGGGATTGTCCGAAATGACCCCCGCGATCTTGAGTCCCCACTGCTTGTTCTCCCTGATCACCTTGATCAGATCTCTTGCCCGCCGGCCCGTGCCGACGATCAGAATATTGCGGTGATTGTATCCCTGTTTTCGGAAGGAGCGGGCCAGCGTCCGGATCAAGATCCGTTCAATGCCGATGCAGACGAAGGCCGCGATGCCGAAGATCGCGACAAAAAGCCGGCTGATGATCTGCTCCTTCAAACCGAAAACCAGTGCCGCAAGAAACAAGGTCCCGAAAAAAACGGTCTTTAACAGATTCCAGATCTCAAAACGAAGCGTCCGTGTCCGCTGGGACTCGTACGATTTGAACAGATAGGCCAGGAAACCCCAGGATGGAAGGATGAACAGCAGCAGCCAGGTATAATCCGGAAACGGGGCAAGAGGTCCATAGCGCTCTGAAAAACCGGTCGTCCCTCGTATTCCGTAGGACAAAAGAAAGGCCGCGATCATGGAAATTTCATCCATGATAAAAAGGGAAAAAGCCACCAGTCTTGCGCGCTGTTTCAGCATAGCGTCGGTCCTATCGGTTCTTCAAAAACGCCTCAACCTTTGAATCCACGAACTGTTTAAACTCCGCGATAAACCGGTCCCGATTGAACCGCTCGGCGTTTTTCCGAATGATCCAGGGATCAAACGAGTCTTCCTTTTCTAAAAATTCATTGATGCCGGAGGTGAGGCCGCCCACCGTCTGGGATTGGAAGAAGACGCCGGTTTGATTTTCCACGATGGTCTCGGTCGCCCCCCCTCGTCCAAATGCGATCACGGGCGTCCCGCAGGCCTGGGCCTCGACCGGAAGAATCCCGAAATCCTCCTCGGCCGCAAACACAAAACCCCGGGCCCGCTCAAGGCGGTCCCGCAGAACATCATCGTCCTGGTATCCGAGTATGACGACATTCTTCCTTGCCTTCCGTTTCACCTTCTCAAAATCGGGGCCGTCTCCGATAACGACGAGGGGCAACCCCATCTCCGAAAAGGCCTCCGCGATCAAGTCCATCTTCTTATAAGGGACCATCCGAGAAGCGGCGAGGAAGAAGTCCTCCTTCTTTTCCCGGACCTTGAAGCGGTCCAGATCCACCGGGGGATAGATCACCGTCGCCTCCCGTCCGTACGCATTTCGGATCCGTTCCGCGATATAGCGGGACAGGGTGACGAAATGATCCACGCGGGCGGACCCGGCGCGATCCCAATTCCGGAGGTAACGGAGAAGCATTCGGGCCGCGGCCCCCCGGACTCCCCGATCCAGGTTGGACTCCCGAAGATACTGGTACTGCAAATCCCAGGCATAGCGCATCGGTGTAAAACAGTAACAGAGATGCAGCTGCCCCGGGGCCGTTCGCGCGCCTTTCGCGACGGCGTGGGAGGCCGAGATCACCAGATCGTAAGCGGAGAAGTCGAACCGTTCAACCGCCGGCGGCATCAAGGGCAGATAGTTCCGGTACTTTTTCCGCACCCAGGGCATTCGCTGCAAAAAGGAGGTGCGGACGTTTTTATTGAGGATGAATCCGCGCCGATCCTCCGGCAGAAAATCAATGAGACTGAAGAGATCGGCTTCCGGATAGAGCCGCAGGATCTGCTCCAAAACCCGCTCGGCGCCGGCATAAACCGTCAGCCAGTCGTATACGACCGCCACCCTCATCCGGCGGGCTCTTTCCGGGCGATCACGAAAATATTCGCACCGTTCCTTGTTTCCTGTATCGACCGCCGAACCATCCCGATCAGTCGCGAATGAAACCGCCGCCAGATCCGTGATCGGATGGTCGGGAAAAAGCGGCCCAGTCCGCGATCGCCTGCGAGACGGAACATCCGGTACCAAAAAGTGAACCAATCCGGCTGATAGGGTTTCAACAGGTCGATCGAAAACCCGTGCGCGCGAAGTCGTTTTTCCCAATCCTCGGCATCCAGGAGGTTCCAATGATGATACTCCCGGTTGATCCGAACGCTTTCCCGCCACCCGAAATACTTGGCCAGGTCCAGTTTAAACTGCCGGACGGGGACCGTAAATACGAAACGGCCGCCCGGCGAAAGAATGCGGCGGATTTCGGACAGCACGTCATCCAGCGAACCGACATGTTCGAGGACCGAGTTCGAAAAAACGGATCGCACGGAAGCGTCATCGAGCGGAATCCTCGACATCGTTGACTGAACCCGCTGATGATAGACCTTGTATCCCGACGCGATTTCGAGGGCCTCCGGGTCATGATCCACGCCGTACTCAATGGATTTGAACAGGACCGAAGCGAACGATCCGTCCCCGCATCCAAAATCCAGCACCGGCTCCTCAAGAACCGATTGATGGTTTGAAAATAAGGACAGCTCCTGCGCCCTCCAGAATGAATGCGCCAGGCTGTCATACTCCACAAAAACAATCTCCGGATCTTTCCACAGGATCTTAAGCGGGCGGGCTTCTCGAACCAGAAGACCCGTTTTATCAAAATCGGATGACGGATCGGACGGACTCCCGGCCGGTCCCGATGATAACAAGGGACGGATCCAGTCAAAACACAGACTCATCCGTCCGAGCAGTTTATAGACGACGTCCTTCATCCCCGCGGCCCCCGGCCCCGATACGGTCCGGCTCATAGATAAAATCGGCGCCCTTTAGAATCCCCTCGCAGATCAAATCCAGCCCGGCATCCCGCCCCGGATTCAGATCGTCCAACCCGGACAGATGAACCTTGTAGGGGGGCCAGCCTTTGGCCGGAGCGACGCTTCCAATCGGAATCATCCGCCGAAAGAAAAAGTGGTAGGCATACTTCCGGGCCCGCGCGATTACGGCCCGGTCGAGAGGCTGATCGAGAGGCAATCGATCCAGTAATTTAAAATATTCCTCGGCCGAGGCCGCGTCCATTGTGATCCCTTTGTTCCGAATCCAGGCTTCTCCGGCCACGATCGTGGGAATCCCCATGCTGGTCAGCTCGACGCCGGTCTTCGTGCCGTAGATGATGACGGAATTGCATTTCGCCATTGCGGCGTAGGTGCTCACGCGGCTTTCGGGCGGAATGAGAAAAATGTTTTTTGGAAGGACCGGAAAGACCTTCCTGATCTCACCCACGATGGGCTGACGGGAAGGAACCGTGCCGCGGATCTCGGCCGGATGAACGCGCACGAGCAGTTGGAGCTCCGGCCGCTTTGAAAAATATGCGATCGTGCGGACGACCCAGTCCCGCATATCGGGAAAGGCATTGGCCGGGTAATGGAGTTGCGCGTCCCAAAAGACGTTCGTCAGCATCCCGATGCAGGGACGCAAGAAGTCCACGCCCAGCTCCTTCGCGATGGCGGCCGGGTCTTCCTCCGGTTTTTCGTGAAACCAGATCCAATCCTTCGTCCCCTGCCATCGGCTTTTGAGATATTCCATCAGCTCCGCCTCCTTTTCAGGCGTCCAGGCCATCTTCTCCCACGAAGCGGCCGGTTCGTTCATCAGGGTATGATGATACGTATCCTGATGACTGAAGATAAAGCATTTCTTCCGGTAAGCCGGATTCCAGTTCACGACGCGGACCTTCTCACGACGGGCCACTTCGCCGATCAGTCCCTGAGGAACATAGATGCCGTGATGAAAGACGGCGCAGTCGAAACGGAACTTCTTCATCAGACGGCTTACCGCAAACGTCGTCAACAAGGCGGCGTTCAGATACCGACGCACAATCGGTTCGGCAAACGGCTCCCCGTCCAGATTTCCCCGCGCAAAGAACCTCAACGCACCGGCCATCGCATGCTCTCCGACCGCGATCTCATCCAGACGGTACCGGTCCATTTCGGAAATCGGAAGGCCTGAAGAAATCCGTTCGGCCTCTTGAAGCTCGTCGGCCGTCACAAACTCGCTGTACCGATGGACGGGAAGCCCCAGCGATCGGTACATCGCATCGGCCGGCGAAAAGCAGTCCTTGCAAAGGTCCTTCGACGGCCCGTACTGAACAAACCGACGCGGGTCCGGATACCAGGATATGAGCGACTCCAGACAGGCCGGCAGGAACGAATCGCACAGCAGCACATGCGCCTCGGCCCCGCGGATCGTCAGCGCCGCCGCGAGAAGGCTTTCCAGCGTCGCGCCGGGCAGATGCCCACCCACGCTGGTTGCAATAAGAATCTTCGGGCCGGTCTTCGTTGACTGAAGCCTGGATTGAAATCGCGCGCGATCACCGGACAGAAGGGCGCCCCAGTCCGGATAACCGCCGACCCGCGCGCGGTACCACCGTCGCATCCGCTTGAGGGCTCTGGAATTCTTCAGTAATGTTCTAAGCATTACGGCATGGCGCTCAATTTTTGCGTCCACGGACCGCTGAGAGTATCTCCCGTGCCAGACTGTCCGCGTCCAGGCGATGCGCGCGCAGCACCTCGTCGTTCTGGCCGCAGACCGGAATCGTCTCGACACCGAACCGTCTCACACGCGCATGCGACAACCCGAGTTCGGCCAATCGGCTTGAAATCATTTCGCCCTGCCCGCCGGTGATATAATGGTTGTCCAGCGTGAACACGGTTGAATAATCTTTTACGGTTTCCTTCAACCAAGCGGCATCCACGCGATTGAGCCACGGCAGATTGACCACCATCAGACCGATCCCGTGTTTCTCCGACAAGATCCGTGCGGCCTCACAGGCCTGGGGAAGAAGCACGGGGCCGTAGCCGAAAAGGACGGCGTCCCGTCCCTCCGTTAGTGCGACGCCCTTTCCCAGTTCCGGACGATACCCCTTTGGCAATCTATATCGCACATCACACGGAACCGAAACCAGTCGCAAATAGCCGCTCTCGGAGGTTTCATTCAGACAGTAATCCAGAATCAACGGGAGTTCCTCTTCTCCCGAGGGTTCGACCAAAATCAGACCGGGAACGGCCGCAAGGGCCGAGATGTCCCGCACCGATTGGTGCGAATTGCCGGGGCCTCCCGGTAGCAGACCGGCCAGCGATCCGACATAGAGAATTTTGGTCTTCTCGGTCGCGTTGTTGTAGATCTGCTCATTGGGCCGGGTGGACAAAAAGCAGGCAAAAGAATGAACCACCGGCAAAAGCCCCTTCAAAGCCATCGCCCCGGCTTGCGAGACCATGTCCTGCTCCGCAATGCCGCACTCAAAAAATCGTTCCGGGAAACGATTCTTAAACGGGATCAATCCGCAGTCGAGCATCAGATCCGCGTCCAGTGCAACGATCTTCGGATTTCGCTCGGCCTGTTTGACCAGCTCTTTCGAATAGACCGGGATCAGCCGATGAAAACCTTCGATGGAGGCTTTTTGAGGCCGCGGGCTGGAGGATAATTTTAGCTCCGGCGCGCCGATTTTCCGAAACAAGCGATTCGCGGATTCGGTCAATTCGGCCAGCCCCCCGGCATACGCATTTTCATCCGGCGCGCCGCTATGAAAGCGGTAGAGATTATCCTCCGGCCGTATTGCGGCCGGCTCCATGAACGAGACGCCTTTTCCCTTCACCGTATCGGCGATCACAATCTTGGGTTTGCCCTTCACCTTTTTCAATTCCGAGAAGACGTCGCGCAGCGCGCCGAAATCATGGCCGTCGATACGGGCCGCATGCCACCCGAATGATTGAAATTTTTTCTCCAGGTCTCCCAGATCGCCGACGGTCGAAACATAGGTATCGGACTGGATCTTATTGTGATCCACGATCGCGGTGATTTCATCGAATTCGAGGTTCGCGGCCGACTGGAGTGACTCCCAGAATTGCCCCTCCTGCAGCTCGCCGTCCCCGGTCAGCACATAGATCGGTTGCATTTTATTTTGGAGGCGGTCGGCCTGGGCCATCCCTTTGGCCTTCGAGATTCCCATCCCGAGCGAGCCGGTGTTGGTCCGGACATTCGGCGTCGAAACATCCGGATGGCCGGGCAGTCCGCCCTCGCGTCTCAAGGCATGAATCAGGTCGAACTTCAAAAGCCCCATCCCGATCATGACGGAATAGACGGCCGGGGCGTCATGCCCCTTGGATGAATAAAAGATCCCGTCCGGCGGCAGTTCGTTCAGATACAGCCAGGAGACGATATCCATGCAGCTGAAGCTGCTCCCGATATGTCCCGATCCGGCCCGTGCAATCATGTAAAGCGTGTTGATGCGGCTCAGGGTCGCGAACAGTTCCGCGCGGGTCTCCCCGTCCGTCTTCAGGTTTCGCACCCGAAGCAGTTCGTCAAACGGCGCATAGGATAAATCCGTCATTTAAAATGCTCCGATGTTCCGTGTCATGAATGAGCCCGAAACGGTTCTTTCAAAACGTCCGGTAGTTTCGCGTCCCCTTTTCGGATCATCTCCTCCGCAATCCACCAGTCCCAGGGCCCGTTGATATCGAACCCCTCGACGCCCTCCGTGATAAACGGCGCGATGATTTTTCCGGCGATGGAGCGGCCCGTGAAGACGACGCGCGACCAGGCCATTTCCAGACTGGCATTCTGGACGTAGACGGGCGGGAGGGCCTGGTAGGGCATGCTGTGCCACGGCGGATCCTCCGGGGCGTTTGGAAGCAACGGGACCATCGCCATTCCCCGGAGAACCCACATTTTCCCGGGATGCTGGCCGCACAACTCGACCGCCCGCAACGAATCGAGCACCTCATGTTCCGAAAACTGGTTCCAGGCGCGGCGGATCGTTGCCG
This sequence comes from Nitrospirota bacterium, assembly GCA_016198945.1. Classification (GTDB taxonomy): domain Bacteria; phylum Nitrospirota; class Nitrospiria; order JACQBZ01; family JACQBZ01; genus JACQFA01. Next base: position 7,496 of record JACQHO010000056.1, read on the forward strand.
CGTTTCGGAACGGGCTGGTCGGGCGAAGGATGCTGAAGGCGTCATACGCGCGGCCCTGCCCCTTCAATCTTTGCAAGGCATGTTCGACCCATTCAATATCGGGGGATAGATCGCCCGCAAATTCCGGCGGCCTTAGGAACGGGACCTCCGCGCCGTAATGGCGGGCGACATCGGCCGTCGCTTCGGAATCCGTGGAAATGACGACGTCCGAAAAAACGCCGCTTTCGACCGCCGATGCGATCGTGTAGGCGATCAACGGATGCCCGGCCAGCAAACGGACATTCTTCCCGGGAACCCGCTTCGAGCCCGCGCGGGCCGGAATCAATGCGACGATCGTCGGTCGGGACGTCATGGCAGCCTCTAAACCGCGCGGGGATCGAAATTAATGTAAACGGTCTTCCAGTCCGAGTAGACGTCCAGCGCCTCCGTGCCGGCCTCGCGCAGACCGTTGCCCGACTGCTTCAGCCCGCCGAACGGCATATGCGGCTCGCTGCCGTAGGTCGCGCCGTTCACGACCGCGACGCCGGACTGAATGCGGGACAGGAAGACCATGGCGCGATTCATGTCGGTCGTATGAATGGCCGCGGTCAGGCCGAACGGCGAATCGTTGGCCAGACTCAGCGCCTCCTCAAAATTGCGGACGCGGTAGAGACAGGTGATCGGGCCGAACAGTTCGGCGCGGGAGATGGTGTCCCGGGCCGAAACATTTTCGATCAGCGTCGGGGCCATGAAAAATCCGTCGCGGTGCGCGGGCGTCGTCAACCGCCGGCCGCCGGTCAGGACGACCGCCCCGGCCGAGCGGGCCTGCTCGACGGCGTTGAGCATGTTTTTAAGCTGTTCCTCGTTGATCACGGGGCCCAGATCGTCGTCGTCCCCGTTTCCGATTTTCAACTGTTCGGTCTGTTTCATCATCCGGTCGCGGAAGGCTTCATAAACCGACTCCACGATGATCAACCGGCTTCCGGCCGCGCATCGCTGGCCGGCATTGCTGAAGGCCGACAGAACGGCCGACCGGACGGCCAGATCCAGATCGGCGTCTTCACAGACGATCAGCGGATTTTTTCCCCCCAGTTCCAGGCAGACCTTCGCCAGCCGCTCCCCGGCCGCTTTCGCGATGATCCGGCCGACCTCACACGATCCGGTAAAGCTGACCACGGCCACGTCGGGGGACTCCACCAGCGGAGCGCCGGCCTCCCCGCCGTATCCCTGGACGACATTGAAAACGCCGTTCGGCAGGCCGACCGCATGAAGAAGCCTGGCAAACGCCCAGGCCGTGGCCGGCGCATCCTCGGACGCCTTCAGCACGGCCGAATTTCCGCAGAGCAGCGCCGGAAAGGCCTTCCA
>JACQHO010000058.1 GCA_016198945.1 Nitrospirota bacterium
CGGGTCAACGATGGTTTTGAGCCGGAGGACGGCGTAGAGCCCCAGGTTGAGCATGAGACCGGACAAGACGGCGCTGATCGGCGTGGGCGCCTCGGCATGGGCATCCGGCAGCCACGTATGCATCGGCGCCACGCCGGCCTTCGTTCCATAGCCGATCATTACAAACACAAAGGCCATTTTGAGAACCGCCGGATTCAATCCGCCGGAGGCGGAGCCGGCCACGCGGGCAAGGGCGCTCCACTTCAGGGCCTCCATTCGAACTCCCAGGACATGTTCCGAGGCAAAATAAACCAGGACGGTGCCGAATAGGGCCAGCGTAATTCCCACAAAATTTATAATAATGTATTTCCAGCCCGCTTCCAGGGCTGCTTTCGTTCGGTCAAATCCGACCGAGAGCGCGGCAGAGATCGTCGAGCCTTCCACGGCGATCCACATCAGGGCGATATTATCAAGATTGACCGCGAGCACCATCGCGAATAAAAATAGATCGAAATAGACGAAGAAGCGCCGATAGCGGCGAAAACTCACCCGGCCGCGCGAGAGTTCTTCGCCCAAGTAACCGACGGCATAGAACAGCGCCGTTCCTCCCACAAAGCCGAGCATGAGATCCATGAATGCGCTCAGGGGGTCGGCGTACAGAAGAGATCCAAACGACACATCCTCCCCGGCGGCCACGCGGGCGACGACCGCGGCCATCGACGCCCATAACACCACGGCATGACTTAGGTGAAGCTTTTCCATGGCGGGCCGCGTCCGCACCCCGAGGCTCAACAGCCCCGCGGCCAGCGGCGCGGCAATCAAGATGAACAGCGCAGAGTCCATCCTTATTCTTTCAACCCCGTCAACTTGCTCGTGTCCACGCTGTCGAACGTATCTTGCAGCCGATGGGCATAGACCCCGATGATCAATCCGGCCACCAGGATGTCGAAGAACACGCCCAGCTCCACGATCAACGGCATTCCGTAAGCCGCCGCCGTGGCACCCAGAAACAATCCGTTTTCAATCACCAGGAATCCGATCACCTGGGTCACGGCCTTCTTCCTTGCGATCATGATAAAAAAGCCGATCAACACGATCGCGAGTGCGATCGCCAGAGAATCCCGTGTCAGGAGAAATCCAAGGCTGATAATCGGCTGCGTGATATAGAAGGCCAGGATCACCAATGCGCCGCAGATCAGAAGTGAAGATGGAATGTTAATATTCAAGATCAACTCCCTCGTGATGTTCAGTCGCTCGATCACCGCTTTCAGGATGCGCGGAAGGACGATCGCCTTGATGACGACGGTCAGAGCGGCCGCGATAAAAATGTGATGGGCGCCGGTCAGGAAGGCGACGAGAGCGGCCGTGAGGGCCAGAAAAACAGACTGCAGTGCGAACAGATCCACGCAGGCTGAGAGCCGCCGCTGCGCGATGATCGCAAAGCAGGTGAGCAGCAGGAGGGCGGAACAAAGATTGACCAGCTGGGAACCCATGTCGGCATGGATCGGCATTTTGTCGTCAACCTCTCAAGATATAAAAGAAGATGATCGCAAGGAGCGAGAAAATAAACGCCAGTCCCAAAAAATCCGTCACACGGAAGAGCCGAAGCTTTGCGAACATGGACTCGATCAGGCCGATCAGCACGGCCAGACCGGAAATTTTGACCAGCCAGATCGCAACCCCCAACGCCATCCGGACGGGTTCCGGTTCCGTGGCGATCCCCCAGGGTGCGAAAATGTTGCTGAGCAACGTCAAAAACAGGAGCAGCTTCAAGGCCGAGGCCCACTCGACCAGCGCCAGGTACCGGCCCGAATACTCGAGGATCATCGCCTCATGGATCATCGTCAGTTCCAGGTGGGTGGCGGGATTGTCCACCGGCACGCGTCCGGTCTCGGCCAGCGTCACAATGAACAGCGCCGCCAGTGCCATCAAATGAGGAGGCGGATCGGTGACGATCCCCTCAAGAAGCGCCGTTTTGTGGACGATCGTGCTCAGGTTCGTCGAGCCGGCCGTCAGACCCACCGCAAAAATGGACAGGATCATGGCCGGTTCGGTCAGGGAGGCCACGATCGCCTCGCGGCTGCTGCCCATCCCGCCGAGTGGAGAACCGGCATCCAGTCCGGCCAGCATGAGAAAAAAAGTCCCGAGGGCCAGTAGATAGACCACCGTGATGACGTCCCCTGCAAAGTTGAGCGGAACCGTCGACAAAAAAATCGGAACCAGCAGGACCGCCGCGAGCGTGGATGCGAAAAGAATATACGGGGTGGCGGTAAAGATCCATGACGTGTGAGTCGAAGCCACCACGTCCTTGCGGAACAGCTTGGCCATATCATAGTACGGCTGCAACAGACCCGGGCCTTGACGGCACTGGAGATGCGCCTTCACCTTCCGGATGAGCCCCACGATGAAGGGCGAAGCCATCAGGGCCACAACGGCTTGAACAACCGTGATCAAGACGGATTCGATCATTCGTTCCCCCGAAAACTTACCGGACCCATAAAAGAAGAACGAGCAGTGTCACAAAGATATACGCAAGATAGACGTGCAGGCTCCCCGACTGAATCACGCGAACGCGATCGGCCAGTTTCTGCAGAACCTGAACGACGGGATCGTACAGATACTTTTGAAAAACCGGTTCAATGTGCGTCTCAAAACGCATCCGCCGGGCGAAGTACCGTGATTCCTCCAGCATCTCCGTTTCCAGTTTCACCGTCGGCCGATAGATCATGTCAAAGACCTGCTTGATCGGCTGGCTGAAACCGGTGGCGGTGTACTCCATTCTCGGCTTCAGATTAATCCCGCAGCCCCAGGTCTTGTAGAAACGCTTCCGGAGCCTTCCGCCGATGACGGCCGCCGTCAGTAAAGCCGCCGGAATCAGGACCGCAAGCAACATCGCCAGCGCGGGTGTCGAGATGCTGGCAAATCCGATGCCCAACCCCGGCGCCAGCGCAAACCCTTCTCCGGTCACAATCTTCCCTGCAACCGTCGTCCCCGTAAAGCCGGCCGTGACCCGATCCAGCAGCGGCACCACGACCATCGGGGCCAGTCCCAGCACGACACAGAAAAGCGCCATCGCTCCCATTCCGATGCGCATCGTCCAGGGCACCTCCTCCGCCTCCCGTGCATGCGCGCTGCGCGGCATGGCCAGAAACGAAATTCCAAAGGCCTTGGCAAAGCAGGCCATCGCCAGCACTCCGATCAGCGCCAGCATGGCCGCGCCGATCGGAAGCATGATCTTCAGCAAAACATCCGGAATCTGAAAACTCAGAAACAGACTCTGAAACGTAAGCCACTCGCTCACGAAACCATTACTGGGAGGGAGCGCCGAGATCGAAACGGCGCCGATGAGAAAAAAAGCCGCGGTCCAGGGCATTTTCCGGATCAGCCCCCCGTATTCCTCCATGTTGCGCGTGTGCGTGGCCGACAGCAATGACCCGGCTCCCAAGAACAACAGCCCCTTGAACATGGCGTGATTGATCGTGTGGTAGAGGCCTGCCAACAGCCCGAGCGCCGCCAGGTGCGGGAGGCCGTAGGACTGAAAGATCATTCCGGCGCCGATTCCCATCAGTATGATTCCGATGTTCTCGACACTGTGGTAGGCCAGAAGACTTTTCAGATCGTGTTCCATCAACGCGTACATCACGCCCAGCAGTGCCGACACGGCGCCGAATGACAGAATGATGAAACCCCACCCCCAGGGAAAGGTCCCGCCGAGGAAGTCGAAATAGACGCGCACCAGTCCGTAAATCGCGGTCTTGATCATGACGCCGGACATCAGCGCCGAGACATGCGACGGGGCGGCCGGGTGGGCGTACGGAAGCCAGACATGAAGTGGAATGATGCCGGCCTTCGTCCCGAACCCGATCAGGGCCGTTGCAAAGATCAACGTCCGGAACCCCTCCGGCAGCGGCGCGGGCGGATGGCGGAAGATCTCGAACGAGAAACTTCCGGCCTGCTGATAGAATACAAGCCAGGCCACGATGATGAAGGCCGTCCCGACGTGGGTCATAATCAAATAGAAAAATCCGGCATAGCGCGTCTCGGCCTTTTCGTGTTCGGTGACGACCAGAAAATACGAGACCAGGGACATGATCTCCCAGACGATCAGAAAGAAAAATCCGTTATCGGCCAGGACGACCAAAATCATCGAAAGCAGAAAGGCGTTGTAAAGCCCCCCCAGCGCCCCGATGGAGTACCGATTCTCGAACTCCCGCACGTAACCCACCGCAAACTGGGATACGGCCAACCCGGAAAGCGATATGATCAGAACAAAGAAGGACGAGAGCGGATCCACCCGGATCTGGAAAGCCAATAACGGAAGGTTGGATGAGATTGAAAAGGTCGCGGCCGTCGGAGCCAAGAGCCCCGCGAGGCCCAGTGCGATTCCCGCAACGGAAGCGGCCATCGCCGCTCCATGGGCTATGAGATTTTGAACGTGTGCGTTCCGATAAAAGACGGAGGGAAGGAAAATTCC
>JACQHO010000059.1 GCA_016198945.1 Nitrospirota bacterium
GCATTGTGTTGGAAGGCGCCGACCTGATCGTGGCGTCGGATGACGAATATAAATTAAAGAGCGTTCTGGATATTCTTCAGTCCAAGCTGGTCAAGCGCGGCGTTTCATTGAAAGCGCTGAGTTATGGCCCATTGGAACAGGCGCTCGGCGGCACGGTCCGCCAAAAGATCGCGCTGCAGCAGGGGATCTCATCCGAAAAAGCCAAAGAAATCGCGAAGGCGGTCCGGGACGCGAAGTTCAAGGCACAGACACAGATTCAGGGGGATCAGGTGCGGGTGTTGAGCAAGAACAAGGACGAACTCCAGACCGTCATCGCCTTTCTCAAAAGCCAGGATTTCGGACTTCCGTTGCAGTTTACGAATTATCGTTAACCAGGGGCGTTCGCGCCTGCCTGCCGGTCAGGCTGGAACCGCCCCTACCCGGATCGTTCCAACCTCTCGAACGCATCCTTCACGACCATCATCGCCTTGCAATCGTCTTCATTGTATCGAAGAACCTTCTCCATGTCATGACCGGTGCCGCCCTCAACGGCCTGCTTATACCAGATCATCGCGCTCTTCATCGCGTCCACATCGGAGGGGTCCTGCGACCAATGGAAGCCGAAATACGGCGCGACGACCTTGATGCTGTAACCGGGCGTCGGCAGTACATAGGACTCCTGCGCCGCTTTGCAGAGGTCTTCAAGATGGGGCAGAACCAGCGAATTGAATTCGTCCAGAAGACCGTGTCGCTCGCCGGCCTTTCTTAGCTGGGTCTTCTCGTAATGGTCCCAATGATACAGGCGATAACGGCGGGTCTCCTTCTTTAGATATTCAAAAAATTCGGTTAAAATCGTCTTTTCATCCTCCGGACGTTTGGACAGATAAGAGAGATACCCTTCTTCACGATTTCCGGTTCGCGGAATCAATCCGATCAGATAGATGCAGTTCCAGACCGGATCATCCTGGAACAGCTCGCCGGTCCCTTCCAGATCCAGGAACAGTTCGACCTCGGAAGGATGCTCAAGGGGTTTGTAGTCGCCGACCCGAATCGGCCGCCCTGAAAGCTGCGACTTGACGGAGTTCAATATTTGAGGAATCTTTTTCGGACCGAGTCCCTTGATCGTTTTTAATGTATTCGGATCCTGCCCGGCGAGATCGTCAAGGGTATGGACGCCCATGCGGTGAAACTTCTCGGCATGAGCCGCGCCGACATTCCAGGCCAGCGTGATATCCCGAAGATTGCGCGCCGTCTTGTTCTGCAGTTTTTTCCACCGGGACCGGCAATTGTAGACCGGATAGGGCGGTCTTTCGGAGGCGATGATCCTCCGCGCGCGCCGAATGACTTCTTCAACCCGGGTCTCGTCATACGGAATCGGGAAGGTCTCGTTTAAGCGCGAAACAACCTGACTCTCGCACTCCATCCCGTATCCCTTTTTTAAAAGATAGGCATAGACCAACGCCTGAATCTCGTGCGTCTCGTCCGGGGTCCCGGCCAGCTTGTATTCCTCAATCATGCATCGTCCCCGCTCCACTTGCATGACATCCGGCTTCGCCCGAAGGCTGAGCGCGTTTGATTCGAGCGCTCCGCCGTAAATCACGACGCGGCCATATTTCAACAACTGCTTCGTCTGGGTCACGGCCGCTTCAAAGGACAGGCCCTGTAAATCGGTGAACCGCTCATGCCGTTTTAACAGCAGTTCCTTCTCGATCCGCAATCCCTGCTCCTGGAGGAAACGGGCATATTCATCTTCCGGATCCTTCAGTTTGGAATCGCCGTGTTTGTCATGCCACAGGCCGAACGGATCGGAGAGAACCAACGAGACATCGGATGCGGATAAAAGAATCGGATCGGCCATGCGTGAATTCTACAGGTTTGGCCGAACAGGGTCAACCGCGCTCCAACGGACGCGGGAAGAACGAAGGGAAATGAGTCTGCCGGTGGAGGATTACTGGAAGCGGTGGCCGATCACGGCAACGGCCCAGAGAAGGAAGGCGAAAAACAGGAAGGTCAATGCCATGAAAGAAAACCGGCCGATTTCGATCGCGCGGGGAAGGACGGCCGCCTTGACTCGGGATCGAATTTGTTTCATCCGGATACCTGCGCAGCGACCGGGGCATCGGTCGGCGATTTTGTCTCTGCCGCGACCGGACGATCCTTCACCATCATCCAGGAATCGGTCGCGGACAGAATCCGGGACACCAGCTTCGTGTTTAACTGATGACCGGAGCAGTAGGCCTCGACCTCGCCCAGAATCGGCATGCCCAGCAGCGAGAGATCCCCCAGAATATCGAGAATCTTGTGGCGGACAAACTCGTCGGCGTAGCGAAGCCCCTCTTTATTTAAGACGCCGTCCGGACCGATGACGACGGCATTTTCGAGCGATCCGCCGCGGGCCAACCCATGGTTTCGAAGCGCCTCCACTTCCTCCAGAAAACCGAAGGTCCGGGCGGGCGCGATCCAGTCGGCAAAATCCTCCGATCCGGGTTCGAAGGAACAACTCTGATGAGCCAGCATGGGATGGTCGAACCGGATCGTGCAGTTGACGCGGAATTTCCATGACGGCCGGACCCGGATCCATTTCTCGCCGTCGCGCAGTTCCACAGGCCGGATGATCTTCAAGACCGGCTGCAGGGCGCCCTGTTCCAGAATCCCGGCTGCGAGAAGCAAGTCCACAAACGGTTTTGCGCTTCCGTCCATGATCGGCAGCTCGGCCGAGTCCAGTTCGATGATCAGATTGGTGATCTGCAGTCCCGAAAGCGCGGCCAACAGGTGTTCGACCGTCTGGACTTTGGTTCCGTTCTCGCCGATCGTGGTGCAGAGCATCGTTCCGATCACCTTGGTTCCGTCCACTTTGACCGGCACCGGCCCCTGGGTCGTCTTTCTTAAAAAAACGATCCCGGTATCAATCGGAGCCGGAACCAGACGAAGGTTTACCGGACCGCCGGAATGAAGCCCGATACCGGAGCAATGGGCGATTTTCTTTATTGTTCGCTGAATGTACATGACGGCCCCACAAAAAAGACTGCCCATATATAATGCAAGAGGTATTCCATAACCCGGCCAGCAAACAAAATGGCTGATATTGTACAACCTGTTGTAATCAATAAATTAAGTTGAATGCCCTCCGCCTCTTATTCTCAGCAGAATGAAAAAAACCGTTTTATGTTGTATTAAGGCAACAAAACGCGATCGGCGTGTTGTGTTTAAGTGACAATGAGCGATGAAACAAATCTTAAAGGAAGATCAATGGGAGGGTGGAAATCGGGTGATTGTAACCGGCGCATATTCAAGCCGCGGCCCCGATTCGGTGCAGTAGGCCAGCGAATGCTTCAACCATGCGGCATCGTTCCGGTTCGGAAAATCCTTTCGGTAATGGGAACCCCGGCTTTCTTCCCGCGCGATCGCCCCGACCACGATCGTTTCGGCCAGATCGATCAGCGAACCCAGCTCCAGCGCGTTGGTCAATTCAGTATTGAAAACCTTCCCACGGTCCTCCAGATAGACATTCTCATACCGTTGACGCACCTCGCGGATCCGCTGGAGGGCCTTTTGCATTCTTTCTCGGTCACGAAAAATTCCGAGATGATCCGTCATCGCCGCGCCCAGGTCTTCGCGAAGCAGTCCGATGCGCTCGCCGTTTTTGCGCTTGAGAAGCTGTTCGATTTTTGTACGCGCCGCATCGATCGGCGTGGATGAAACCCCGACCCATGGGACGGCCCGGACATATTCCGAGGCGCGGATTCCGGCCCGCCGGCCGAACACGATCGTCTCCAACAACGAATTGCCGCCCAGCCGGTTGGCTCCGTGCACACTGACGCAGGCGCACTCCCCCGCGGCATAAAACCCGGCCAGCTCGGTCTCGCACCAGCGATTCGTCCGGATCCCGCCCATCGAATAATGAGCCCCCGGTCTCACGGGAACGGGGGATTCGATCGGATCCACGCCCACGAAACTGATCGCCAGATCCCGGATCTGCGGCAGGCGCTCCATGATTTTTTTCTTTCCGAGATGCCGGAGGTCCAGCAGGACGCAGCCGTTCACTCCCCGTCCCTCCTCGATCTCCTGCTGTGCGCAACGGCTGACGAAATCGCGCGTGGCCAGCTCCATCCGCTGAGGATCGTACCGGCTCATAAACCGATCGCCCAACGTATTGAGGAGGTATCCCCCCTCTCCACGGGCGCCCTCCGTGATCAGGATCCCGGTATCGCGCAACGTGGTCGGATGGAACTGGACGAATTCCATGTCCATCAGCGGAGCCCCGGCGCGGTAGGCCATGCTCATGCCGTCCCCCGTATTGATGACGGCGTTGGTGCTGCTGGAATAGACCCGGCCGTAACCGCCGGTGGCGAAGATCACGGCCTTCGCGCCGATTGCATGCAGCTCGCCGCGAAGCACGTCCATTGCGATCACGCCCCTGCAGACCTTGTCCTCGACGATCAGCGACAGGACATACCATTCTTCGTAAACGAAAACGCCCTTCTTCAGGAGCTGTTCGTACATGACATGCAGCAGCGCATGCCCGGTGCGGTCGGCCGCGTAGCAGGTGCGGGGATAGCCCGCTCCGCCGAACGGGCGCTGCGCGATCCGGCCCTCCTCATTTCGACTGAAGATCGCGCCCAGCCGCTCCAGCTCCAGAATATCGGCCGGCCCTTCCTGACACATCACCTCGATCGCATCCTGGTCGCCGAGATAACCGCTCCCCTTTGCGGTATCAAAGGCGTGCGCTTCCCAAGAATCCTTCGGGCTCAAGGCCGCATTGATCCCGCCCTGGGCCGCGACGGAATGGCTCCGGACCGGATGGACTTTCGAGACAATCGCCACGTCCAGCCCCGGCGCCGCGGCCACTGCCGCCCGCATCCCGGCCAGCCCGGCGCCGATAATTAAGATGTCATGCGTGCGCATCAAGCATCCCTCGTATGCTTTCTACTCTGCTTTTTCTTGTTCAAGTCGCCTTAAGGTTTCTTCATAAACTGTACGACGTGGCCCAATGGTAACGACTTCTATAAGACCTTTTCCGATACGATAAATGACACGAAACCGACTGACGCGGAAGCTCCGTAGGCCCTCCAGATCATCACGCAACGCCTTTCCCGCTTCCGGGTCTTTAACGAGTTCGTCCAATCCAGCCCGAATTTTTCGCTTCAGATCGGGGTGAAGGCGCCGGACAAGTAATAAAATATCATCAGGAACACGGAGAGGCTTTTTAGACAACATCACGGTTGCCTCGCCGGTTATTTAAAGATCTCGCCCAGCGTATACCGTTTGGTCTTTTTCGATTTTAAGGATCGAAGGCCCCTTCGGATCTCGGTCATGAGTTCGGAGTCGGACTGGATCGCAATCGTTTCTTTCCAGCTCTCAAATTCATCGGAGCTGACCAGGACCGCCGCCGGACGACCATTCTTGGTGATGGTGATCTCCTCATCGGTAGAAGTCACCCGGTCCACCAGCTCGCTCAACCTCGTTTTGACTTCAGAAAGCGGCAACGTCTTCATAAAGAACCTCCTTGGGAGTTGACCAGAATTCTGACCAGATTATACACGCACCCGCATCCGGAATCAAGCACATCGAAAACGGCTTCGTCGATGTTATCCCTCCATTACCTTGACCATGACGCTCCGCGTCCGCGGGCCGTCGAATTCGCAGAGGAAGATCGCCTGCCACGTTCCGAGGACGAGACGGCCGTCGCGGATGATGAAATGTTTTTCGGATCCGATCAGGCCGGCCTTGATATGGGCATGGGCATTCCCGTCGGGATGTCGGTAGGAGGCTTGTTGCGGGACGAGACGGTCCAAAACCTTCATCAAATCGAACTGGAACCCCGGTTCGGCCTCATTGATCAGAAGGCCTACGGTGGTATGCGGCACGTAGACAATGCAGATCCCGTTTTTTACGCCGCTTTTTCCGACGACGGCCTGGACTTCGGCCGTCAGATTGATCAACTCGGTGGATTCGCGGGTTTTGACGGACAGCTCTTCGATCATGCCGGTTTCCAGCGAAGGTTGAGATCCTTGACGGCCCGAACCTCATCCAGCCGGGTGACCGACCGGGTGTGGGGCGCCTTCCGCACCAGGTCCGGATCCTCCTCGATCTCCTTCGCAATGCGCAGCATCGCCTCGCAAAAATGATCGAGGTTTTCCTTCGGCTCTGTCTCGGTCGGCTCGACCATCAGGGCCTCTTCCACGACCATCGGAAAATTGACGGTCGGCGGATAGATGCCGTAGTCGATCAACCGCTTTGCGATGTCCCAGGCATGGACGTCCTTGTCGCGGAATTTTTTGGCCGAGGCTACGAACTCATGCATGCAGAATCGGTTGTACGGAATCGGATAAACCTGCTCCAGGCGCTTTCGGATGTAATTCGCGTTCAAGATCGCATTCGTGCTGACCTTTCGAAAACCGACCGCCCCCATCCGACGGATATAGGTATACGCGCGGACCAGATTTCCGAAGTTGCCGTAGAAGGAATGAATCCTTCCGATCGACTGCGGACGACGGTCGTCCAGCACATACCCGGTCTCGGTCTTCTCCACGACCGGCGTGGGAAGGAACGGCGTTAGATGGGATTTCACGCCCAGCGCGCCGGCCCCGGGCCCCCCGCCGCCGTGGGGCGTGGTGAAGGTCTTGTGAAGATTGGAATGGACGACGTCGAACCCCATGTCGCCGGGCCGGCAGAGTCCGAGCAGCGCATTCAGATTCGCCCCGTCGAGGTACAGCAATGCCCCGACGCTGTGAAGCCGCTCGGCGATTTTTAAAATGTCCCGCTCGAATAATCCGAGCGTGTTGGGATTGGTCAGCATCAACGCGGCGGTGTCCGGGTCGACCAGATGCTTGAGGTCGTCCAGATCCACCAGTCCGTTCGCATTGGAATGGACCACCTGAACCTGATAACCCGCCAGGGCCGCCGTGGCCGGGTTGGTTCCGTGCGCCGAATCCGGCACGATCACTTTTCGACGGGGATTGCCGTTCGATTGATGGTAGGCCCGGACCATCAGCATCCCGACCAGCTCGCCCTGCGCCCCGGCCGCGGGCTGAAGCGTCACGCGGTCCATCCCGGTGATCTCGCGCAGCGCGGCCTCCAATTGATGCAGCAACTGCAGCGCGCCCTGGGTCTGTTCGACCGGCTGCAGCGGATGCAGCGCGGCAAACCCGGCATACCGGGCCACGTCTTCATTCACCTTCGGGTTGTACTTCATCGTGCAGGATCCCAGCGGGTAGAAGCCCTGGTCGATCCCGTA
>JACQHO010000060.1 GCA_016198945.1 Nitrospirota bacterium
CGGAATCCAGGTCGTCGGCAAGCTCCCCGAAAGACTGCGTTCTTTTAAAGGCCTCCTGGGCCGCGACGGCGGTGTCAAAGTTCATTTCGGCCGGACCTTTATGACCACCGTTCCCGCAATCATGTCATGCAACGCCCGTTTCGCCGGGGGGACGGCGGCGAGGAGGAAGCCGAGGCCCAGCGTCAGAAAGTCCAGGTTATAGCAGATCGTACGGCCGATCGCGCGGAGCGGGGAGACGGGGAGGCCGTTGACCGTGACAACACGGATGCCCCAGGCCATCTTGCCGGGTGTGCGGCCGCCGTACCAGGTGAAGAATGAAAAATAGATCAGAAACAGAAAGGACCAGATCCGGGTATGCAGCTCGGCCCATCCCAGCAGGGATTCCACCAGTTCATCGCTCAAGCCCTGGGCCATCGCCAGGTCTTCGGCCGTGGCGCCGAGCCAGAGGAAGAAGATCGTGGTCCATTGCAATAAAATGAAATCAATGATAAAGGCCGCCGTCCGTCGCCAGAACCCGGCCGTGTCGTTTACGGAAACGGCCTGCAACCCGGCCGCGGTCGGGTCCTTGATCGGCTGTTCCGGAAACAGCGGCCAGGGATTGCCTGTTTCGGGTGGAAGCGGTTCCTGCGAAGCCTGCTCCATTAGTTGCCTCCGGAATATAATTCGTAATCGAGAATCGCCAATACGGCCATTCCGGCCGTTTCGGCCCGAAGAATCCGCGGTCCCAGCGAGACCGAGACCCAACCCGAATCGCGGGCTTTTTCGATTTCCCGGGATGAGAATCCGCCTTCGGGACCGATCAAGACCGCAATGGACTTTTCCTCGTTCAAGTTGTGAAGCGCTGCCTTGAGCGACCGCCCCTCCTCCTGCTCCCACGGGACGATTTTCAGAGAGGCCTCCGGCGGATTCTTAAACAATACATCCAACGGCACCACGGGCGCAACGTCTGAAAAATCGGACCGGCCGCATTGCTGGGCGGCCTCCTTCGCGATCGTTTGCCATCGTTCCCGCTGCCGGCGGGCGCGCTCGGAGTTGGGCCGCGCGATCGTCCGTTCCGTCACAACCGGGATGATCGTGCTCACCCCCAGCTCGCCGGCCTTCTGGATCGCCCAGTCCATCTTATCGCCTTTCAATACGGCCTGGGCCAATAGGATCGCAGGGGTTCGCCGGAATTCCGGCCGCTCCCGCCGCAGAATTTTTGCGACGATCCGATTCTCCGCAACTTGGGCCAGCTCCGTTTGGTATCGAACCCGGTCTTCATCCGCCAAATGGATGATCTCCCCCGCACGGCATCGGAGAACGGCGCTCAAATGATGGGCCAGGTCGCCGGTCAAAACAATCCGGTCGTTTTGGATCGAGTTGGACTGGATGAAATAGACGGGCATGGGAAGGTCCATTAAAAAGTAGGGGCGGTTCGCGAACCGCCCCTACGCGAACCGCACAGAAGGAGATCATTCAAAAATATTCTTGACTCTCTCGAACAGTCCTTCCTCGGTTGTTGTCTCGCCGCTCAACTTGGAGAACTCTTCGAGGAGCTCCCGTTGCCGCGGGGTGAGCTTGGTCGGGATGACGACATGGACCTTGACGATCAGGTCCCCGATTCCGTGTCCTTTGAGATTGGCGATGCCCAATCCCTTGAGGCGGAAGGCGCGGCCGCTCTGCGTGCCGGCCGGGATCTTGAGTGGAGCCTTGGCCTTGAGCGTGGGGACCTCGATCTTCGCGCCTAGCGCGGCCTGGCCGATGCTGATGGGGGCGTTGCAATGAAGGTCGTCCCCCTCCCGTACAAAAACGGGATGGTCTTTGACGGTCAGGACGACGTAGAGATCCCCCGGCGGGCCGCCGTTTCCCCCCGGCTCGCCTTCCCCGTTCAGGCGCAGGCGGGTGCCGGTCTCGACGCCGGGCGGGATCTTGATCGACAGGGTTTTCTCGCGGTGAACCTGTTTCTTTCCGTGGCATTTCGGGCAGGGATCCGAGATGATCCGGCCCTCGCCGTTGCAGTGGCTGCAGGACCGGTTGATCGTGAAAAATCCCTGCTGGAAGCGGACCGAGCCGGCGCCGTTGCAGGTCGGGCAGGTTTTGATCCCGCCGGACGATTTCGCGCCGGTGCCGCGGCATTCGGCGCAGGCTTCCCATTTTGGGATTCGTATCTTGGCCTCTTTTCCAAAGGCGGCCTCTTCGAATTCGACCTGGAGATTGTAGCGGAGGTCCGCGCCGCGTTCCGGCCGGACCCGGCCGCGGCCGCCCGCCTGGCCGAAAAAGTCCTCGAAGATGTCGCCGAAGATGTCGCCGAAACCGCCCCGGTTGAAATCAAACCCGCCCGTTCCCTCGGCCCCGGGCCCCACCCCGGCGTGGCCCAGGGTATCGTACCGCTGGCGCTTCTGCGGATCGCTCAAGATCTCGTAGGCCTCGTTGACCTCTTTAAATTTATCCTCGGACGGCTTGCTTCCCGGATTTCGGTCCGGGTGGTGCTTGAGCGCAAGCTGGCGGTAGGCCTTTTTTAGTTCCTGCTCGGAGGCGTCGCGTTTGACGCCGAGGAGCTCATAATAGTCGCGCTTGGCCAAGAACGTTCTCCATCAATCATCGGGCGGAAGGGGGGGCGATTAATATCCCCAGTCCCGTTTTTGCGTTCCGTCCTTGTTGTCTTTTTTAGTTTCTTCAAACTCGGCGTCCACGGCGCCCTCTTCGGTCGGCTTGGATGAAGGTTCTCCAGCGGCACCGGCGGAGGGGTCTTCCGATTGAGGCCCTTGGCCGCCCGGGGTCCCGGCTTGCGCCGCTGAATGCTTGTACATCTCCTCGGCCACTTTGTGGGAGGCCTTGGTCAGTTCTTCCAGTGCGCCCCGAATCGTGGCGAGGTCGTTGCTTTCGAGCGCTTTCTTCATCGCCGCGATCTTTTCGTTGATGACGTTCCGATCCATGATCGAAATCTTCTCGCCCAGCTCGCCGAGCGATTTTTCCATCGTGTAAATCATGCCGTCGGCTTCGTTCTTGACCTCGGCCAGTTCCCGCTTTTTCTTGTCCTCTTCGCTCCGGGCCTGTGCGTCCTTCACCATCCGGTCGATCTCATCCTTGGACAGGCCGCTCGAGGCCGTGATCCGGATGGACTGTTCCTTGCCGGTGGCCATGTCCTTGGCCGAGACATGGACGATCCCGTTGGCGTCGATGTCGAAGGTCACCTCGATCTGCGGCACGCCGCGGGGCGCCGGCGGAATCCCGACGAGATCGAACCGTCCCAGCGTCTTGTTGTCGCCCGCCATCTCCCGCTCGCCTTGGAGCACATGGATGCTGACCGCGGTCTGGCTGTCGGACGCGGTCGAGAAGGTCTGGCTCTTCCGGGTCGGGATCGTTGTATTCCGCTCGATCAGTTTGGTGAAGACGCTCCCCAGCGTTTCGATTCCCAGCGAGAGCGGCGTGACGTCCAGCAGGAGAACATCCTTCACCTCACCCTTGAGCACCGCGCCCTGAATCGCGGCGCCGATCGCCACGACCTCATCCGGGTTGACGCCCTTGTGAGGCTCCTTTCCGTAATAGTTTTGAACCACCTGCTGAACCTTCGGCATTCGAGTCATGCCGCCGACCAGCACGACTTCATGAACGTCCCGGGCCGTCATGGCGGCATCGGACATCGCCTTTCGGCACGGCTCGATCGTTTTCTGGACCAGCGGATCCACCAGCTGTTCCAGCTTCGAGCGACTGAGTTTTACGACGAGGTGCTTGGGCCCGCCGGCATCGGCCGTGATGAACGGAAGGTTGATCTCGGTTTCGAGCGAGGAGGACAACTCGATTTTGGCCTTCTCGGCGGCCTCCTTCAATCGTTGGAGGGCCATTTTGTCTTTTCGAAGATCAATCCCCTGGTCTTTTGTAAATTCTTCGATCAACCAATCCATGATGCGGAGATCGAAATCATCACCGCCGAGATAGGTGTCGCCGTTGGTGGCCTTGACCTCGAATACTCCTTCGCCGATCTCGAGGATCGAGATATCAAAGGTTCCGCCGCCCAAGTCGTACACCGCGATCCGCTCGTCCTTCTTCTTGTCCAGTCCGTAGGCCAGCGAGGCGGCCGTCGGCTCGTTGATGATCCGGAGGACGTTCAACCCCGCGATGACGCCGGCGTCTTTCGTCGCCTGACGCTGGCTGTCGTCAAAATAAGCCGGGACGGTGACGACCGCATCCGTCACCTTTTCGCCCAGATAATCCTCGGCCGTTTGCCGCATTTTCTGGAGGATCATGGCCGAGATCTCGGCCGGGCTGTACTTCTTTCCGCGGACCTCCACGTGGGCGTCGCCGTTGGCGGCCTGGACAATCTTGTACGGGAGCCGTTTCATCGCGGCCTGGACTTCGGGAGAACTGTACTTTCGGCCGATCAGTCGCTTGATCGAGAAGATCGTGTTCTCGGGGTTCGTGATCGCCTGACGGCGCGCAATCTGGCCGACCAGTTGCTCCCCCTTGTCGGTGAACCCCACGACGGACGGCGTGATCCGGCTTCCTTCCGCGTTGGGAATGACGACGGGGTCCCCGCCCGACATGACCGCCACGCAGGAAAACGTTGTTCCCAAATCGATACCGATGACCTTGCCCATTTTAAACCTCCTGGCTATAAGTGCGGATCAAAGCATAAATAGATTTCGTTGCGGGACGCATCAGTCGCTCTCCTTGTTCTCCTCGCCGTC
>JACQHO010000068.1 GCA_016198945.1 Nitrospirota bacterium
GGGAAGAGCACTGTCGCGGGGGATGTTGCGGAACATTCAGAGGGGATCGTGGTCCGTTCGGATGCGGTGCGGAAAACAATCGCCGGGGCGGTCGGCGATGGGCCGACTCCGGCGGAGTACGGCGGGGGAATCTATACGCCGGAGATGACCGAGCGGACGTATCACGGACTGCTGGAACGAGCGGCGGCCGTGATCGCGACCGGACGTTGGGCCATCCTCGATGCGACCTATGCGCAAAAGGGACAGCGACAGGCTGCAAGGTCGTGGGCCGGGAAGCGGGCCGTCCCATTTATAATTCTCCATTGCACCGCTCCGTTGTCCGTTCTCGAAATGCGTCTGGCAAAAAGGGCCGCGGCCGGGACGGATATCTCGGATGCCGATGTCGAGATCATGCGGCGCCAGCTCTCGGTGTTTGAACCGTTCGATCGTGAAGAGGCGGAACACGCGATTAAGGTGGATACGGAAAAGGGATGGGACCTGAAGGAGATCATCACGGCATGTCGGATTCAGGCAAGTCCTCGTTGATTAAAAAAATCCGGGACGAAATCCGACAGAAAGGCCGGATGACCTTCGCGCGGTTCATGGAGATCGCGCTGTACGATCCGTCGGACGGCTATTATACCGCGTCCGGCGACCGGATCGGCCTCGGCGGCGATTACTACACCAGTCCCGATGTCCATCCGATCTTCGGCCGTCTTCTGGCCCGGCAGATCATTCAAATGGAAACGATGCTGCCACGGCAGAAACCCTTCACGATTTTAGAGATGGGCGCCGGAAAAGGGCTGCTCTGCCGTGATATCCTGGCCGGATTGAAGGCGTATGCGCCGGAGGATTTCAAGCGGTTCCGGTACGCCGTGATTGAGCGCAGTCCGGCGATGGTGGCGAAGCAGAAAGATCTGCTCGCTTCATCCGGTTTATCCGGGTCGGTCGTCTGGTTTTCCGATCTTGATGAGGCCGCGTCCGAAGGGCCTCTCTCTGGATCTGTTCTTTCCAATGAACTGGTGGATGCTTTTCCGGTCCATCGGGTTGTCGGGACAAAGGACGGTCTGGATGAAATTTATCTGGATCTCGACGCCGACCGATTTGTCGAATCGTTCGGCCCGGCCTCGACGCCGGAGCTCGCGGCCTACTTCGACGTACTGAAAATCCGCCTGGCCGAGGGCCAGCGGGCCGAAGTGAATCTTGAGGCGGGCCGCTGGGTTCGCGAGGTCAGCCGTGCCATGGATCAGGGCTTCATCATGACGATTGATTACGGTCATCCGGCCTCTGATCTGTTTGCATCCCACCGGAAAAAAGGAAGTTTGCTCTGCTACTATCGGCACACGGTGAATGAAGATCCTTACTCCCGGATCGGCGAGCAGGATATCACGGCGCATGTGGACTTTACCCATCTGGCCCAGGCCGGCGCCGAGGCGGGATGGTCCGTCACGGGTTTTACAAACCAGCTCAATTTTATGATGAGTCTCGGGATTGCACGGGAAACGGAACGACTGGATCCGGAGGGCCCCGAGATGCTTTCGGTCAAGCGTCTTCTCGCCCGTGAAAGCATGGGCGGGGTGTTCAAGGTCCTCATCCAGCACAAAGGGCTCACGCCGCCGCCGATCGAAGGTCTCGCCTTCAGGCCGTATTTTAAGGACGTCCTATCGGTGTGACCGACTCCAACCTATTTGCGGAGAGACTATGGAGACGCAGGAGAATCAGGAGAAGGTTCAAAAAGCTCCGGATAAACGCAGGACGTTGCGGTATCCCATCATCATTCTCAAAGTGACCGAAGAAGGAAAGAAGGAGCATCTCTTCGGGTATGCCAAGAATATCTCCAGAAGCGGCCTCTTCATCCAGTCGGTCAATCCCAGGACGGCCGGCGAGCGGTTTACGATCTCGTTCCATATCCCCAATACGGAGATCCGCGTCCGTTGCCAATGCGAGGTGGTCTGGATGAGAAAATACCATCCGAAGAACACGCAGGAGCCGGGCTACGGGATACGGTTTCTCGATCTGTCGGCCGGAGTGGCCGACGCGATCGATCAATGGATCATGCAACAGACGTGAAAGAGTTTCATGGAGGTGCGGTCAAAGCAGATCGCTTAACCGCGTGCAATCGGACAGGCCGTATCGTCCGTTACGGGTGCGAAGGATCCGAAGGGCGAGGGCCGGAATCTTGATCGCCCTCCCGATTTCGTTTGCGATGGACCGAACATATGATCCGGAGCTTACCGTCGTCCGGATGGTGGCGACCGAGAAACGGGCGTTGGGATGCTTCGCCAGCGCGGAGCGCCAGCCTTCTTTGATCCGGTCCTGCCGGAAGTCGCCCTCGACGAGGCCGATATTTTTCAGTATCATCTCTTCGAGATCGGTTTTCGCGATTTGGCACGGTCTCAACAGCGCGGTTTTGAAAACCTCGATCTCCCGCACGGGCAAACCGACCTCGTCCAAGCGCCCTTCACGCGTCCACCAGAAAAGCGGTTTTCCCCGGACGACGATGGACGAAAAAGGCGGGACTTGCTGTTTAATTTTGCCGACGAGTTGTGCGATGAGACCGCTTAACGTTCCCTCCGGAAAAGTTTCAGGTTCATAGGGGGCCGCCTCCGTGACAAGTCCAAGCGGGTCGAATGAATCGGTTGAGAAACCAAAAAGCAGATCGAACTCGTACTCCTTGTCCACGGCCTGTAGCTCGGTCTGCCGTTTCTTTGCCTCCGGCCCGATGAGCAGCACGAGAACGCCCTCGGCCATGGGATCGAGACTGCCCGTATGCGTGACGACCGTGCCGAGCTTTTCGGCCAGTCGGATCGCGACCTGATGGCTGGTGATCCCGATCGGTTTGTAAACGGCCACTGTATCGTTAAGCATGAACAAGACGCTACAACATGTACACACGCCTGTCAATGAGGGGGGCAGACTCTGTACGGCTGAAGCCCTCTCTGCTCCGACGGCTTTTGTTTGACCCGGCTAAGGCTCGGCCGCTAAATTCTGGCAAGGTGAGGCAGCCAGAATTTGCCCGAAGAAACAGGGCCGCGTCCTTCACCAAGCCGGGAGCCCAAACAAAAGCCAACGTCGCAGTCCGGGCTACAGCCGAACAGTCGTTCAACAGCCCCAAGTTGTGCCTGCGCTACTGGACCTGTTAGAATAGCGGTACGAAAGGCGAGGGATAGGATGAAGGACGAAACCCATCGGCATTCTGAAAACGGGACGGTCGGGACGGGAACGACACCGACCGTGACGGATCCCGTTTGCGGGATGGAAATCCTGCCGTCGGATTCGGTCGGGACGCATACTCACGACGGCCGTACCTACTATTTCTGCAACGAGTCATGCCTCGATCGGTTCCGCGAAGATCCGCGTCGCTATCTCGAACCGGGGAGGAGCGGTGATCCGGTCGAGGCGGCTCCCGGTTCCGACTACATCTGTCCGATGGATCCGGAAGTGCGGCAAAAAGACCCGGGCGCCTGTCCGAAATGCGGGATGGCGTTGGAACCCGAGACCGTTGCGGCGCCGGCCACACGGACCGAGTACGTCTGCCCGATGCATCCCGAAGTGGTTCAGGATCATCCCGGCGCCTGCCCGATCTGCGGAATGGCGCTTGAGCCAAGAACGGTTGCAGTGGAGGAAAAGCCCGATCCGGAGCTGATCAGCATGAGCCGCCGTTTTTGGATCGGCGTGGCGTTTTCCTTACCGTTACTGCTGCTGGCTATGTCAGCATCGGAACTGGTGGTGCATATTGGACGGTTGTCTCAGGATGGCTCCTCTGTCCGCTTAGAACCATGGTTAGAGTTGTTGTTCGCCTCGCCGGTGGTTCTTTGGGGAGGCTGGCCGTTCTTCGTTCGCGGCTGGCGGTCGATCGTCACGCGCAACCTGAACATGTTCACGCTGATCGCGATCGGGACCGGAACGGCCTATGTCTATAGCGTCGTCGCAACGATCTTCCCGGATCTCTTTCCACTTTCCTTCCGTCACTCAAACGGCCAGGTCGGAGTTTACTTCGAAGCGGCCGCCGTGATCACCGTTCTTGTGCTTTTAGGCCAGGTCCTCGAACTTCGCGCCCGCTCCCGCAC
>JACQHO010000069.1 GCA_016198945.1 Nitrospirota bacterium
CGGCCGATTCGGCCGCCCCCGCCAAGACCAAATCCTCCAAGGCCGCGGCGGTGGAAAAACCCTCCAAGCCGGCGGTTAAGGTTAAAAAAATCGTCAAGCCCGCCCCCAAGCTTCTTAAATCGAAAAAAGCCGAACCGGTTCCGCAAGCCGAACCGGAGAAAAAGACACGGATCCTGATCAAGAAAAAGGCCGAGCCGATTGCGGAGCCCGTTGCCGCGCCGCCGGCGGCTTCCATGACGCCGCCGGCTTCGATTCACGAAGGGGCCGAGACTCCTGTGGACGGGATGCCGATGGAAAAATCTCCGGCGGCCGTGATGCCGTCGGTCGAAGCGGCTCCCCCTGCCGGCGCGGAAACGGCCGCGCCCGCGACGATTCCGGCTCCGCCGGGAGCCGCACCGGCCCCGGCCGCGCCCGTCAAGCATAAACTCCTCAAGACGGACCTCTTTGAGCTGGCCAAGCAGGAACTGTCGGATCGTTTAAAGCAGCGCGGCAAGAAGGTTCGAAAGTCCAAAAAGACGAAAGAAAATCCCCTGGAAGAGTATCAGTATGAAGTCAGCAGCTGGCGGGACATCCGTCCATCGGGTCACCGGGAGGAAAAAAGCCGGCGGATGACCGCTTCCTCGGGCGTGGCGGAGATCACCAAGCCGCGGAAAAAAGTGATCAAGCTTTCGGAGGGGCTGACCGTAAAGGACTTCGCGGAGTTGATCGGCCAGAAAAGCGGTGAGATCATCCGGAAACTGGTCGAGATGGGAACCATGTCCGCGATCAATCAACCGATGGATCTGTCGGCCGGCGTGTTGATCGCGGAAAGCTACGGACTCAAGGCCGAGGTGATTCAAGGGCAGACGGAGGAAGATATGTTGTCGGAGGAGGACGCCCCGGAAGGCGGGGAGCTTCAGCCGCGGCCTCCGGTGGTCACGATCATGGGGCATGTGGATCATGGAAAAACCTCTCTGTTGGATGCGATGCGGTCCGCCAAGGTCGCGGCCGGGGAAGCCGGAGGAATCACGCAGCATATCGGGGCCTACACGTTGAAGGTCGGCGATCGGACCGTGGTTTTCCTGGACACGCCGGGCCATGAGGCCTTCACCGCGATGCGGGCCCGCGGGGCGAAAGTGACGGATATTGTGGTCCTGGTGGTGGCGGCCGACGACGGGGTGATGCCCCAGACGATCGAGGCGATCAACCACGCACGCGCGGCGAATGTCCCGATTATCGTCGCCATCAACAAGATCGACAAGCCCGAGGCGAATCCCGATCGGGTGAAGAGCGCCCTGGCCGAACATAATCTGATGTCCGAGGCCTGGGGCGGCCAGTCCATCTTCGTGGAAGTCTCGGCGAAGAAGCGTCTGAATCTGGACGCGTTGCTGGAGATGATTCTGCTTCAATCGGACGTGCTGGAACTCAAGGCCGACCCCAAACGGCCGGCCAAGGGGATCGTGATCGAGGCGAAAATGGACAAGGGCCGCGGTCCGGTCGCCACGGTGCTGGTCCAGTCCGGAACCTTGAATATCGGCGATGTCTTTGTGACCGGGACGTTTTTCGGACGCGTCCGGGCCTTGATCAACGACGAAGGACGGAAGGTTACATCCGCCGGCCCGTCGCATCCGGTTGAAGTGATCGGCATGCCGGGCGTGCCCCAGGCCGGCGATTCGTTCGCCGTGGTCCGGGAAGAGCGGGTGGCCCGCGAGATCGCGACGAACCGTCTGCAGAAGGAGCGGACGGCCAAGCTGGCGCTTCAACGCCGCGTGACCCTTGAGGATCTGTACAACCAGATCAAAGAAGGCACGGTGAAGGAGCTGAACTTGATTTTGAGGGCGGATGTCCAGGGGTCGGTCGAGGCCTTGACCGAGTCCTTGACCAAATTGAGCACGGCGGCCGTGAAGTTGAACGTGATCCACAGCGGCGTCGGGGGCATCACCGAGACGGATGTTCTGCTTGCCAGCGCGTCCAATGCCACCATCATCGGTTTCAATGTCCGGCCGGAGGCGAAGGCCGCCGCACTGGCCGAGCGGGAGAAGGTGGATGTCCGGTCCTACAACATCATTTATGACGCGATCGGCGACATCCGCGCGGCCATGGAAGGCCTGTTGGAGCCGACGCTGAAGGAGCGGGTGACCGGGCGGTGCGAAGTGCGTCAGGTCTTCAATATCACCAAGGTCGGGGTGATTGCCGGGGCCTATGTCACCGACGGGATGATTGCGCGGGCCAGCACGGGCGTCCGCGTCCTGCGCGACAGCGTGGTGATCTATACGGGGAAGTTGTCTTCCTTGAAGCGGTTTAAGGACGATGTGCGCGAGGTTCAAACCGGGTATGAATGCGGGATCGGGGTCGAGAACTTTAATGACATCAAGGTCGGGGACGTGATCGAAGCCTTCGTCGTTGATAAAATTGCCGCGAAACTCTAAGCCCATCCCAACTCCCATGATCGTCGGGATCTGCACCATCGAGTTGTTTCTTCCGGATAACGGGTCGCTCAAGGACAAACGGCGGGTTCTCAAGAGCCTCAAGGACCGGGTGAAGCAGCGATTCAACGTCTCGATCGCCGAGGTGGACGACCAGGATCTTTGGCAGAAGACGGTCCTGGGGGTGGCCTGCGTCGGAAACCGGAAGGATTACGTCAACGAGGTGATGGACAGTGTGATCGGCGCGATTCGCGGAACGCCGGGAGTCGAGATCATCGATTATCGTCTGGAATTGCTGTAAAACGACGGGATGACGATCGCCATGGCTGAATACAAACGGTCGGAGCGGGTGGGAGATCAGATCCGGATGGAGATCGCCGAGATCCTGATGACCAAGGTCAAGGATCCCCGCATCGGGTTTGTGACCGTCACCGCGGTGGAGGTATCGGACGACTTGCGGAACGCCAAGGTCTTCGTCAGTGTGCTGGGACCGGATGCCCCCCGCAGCTTTGAGGGTCTGGATGCGGCCCGATCGTTTATCCGAAGCGAACTGGGGCGGAGGCTCAAACTACGGTTCGTGCCGGAGCTGAGTTTCCATGAAGACCGAACGGCGGAGGAAGCCGAGAAACTTTTCAAGCTGATGGACGAGATCAAAGAACCCCGCTCATGAAGACCAAGCCCGTGGGTAAAG
>JACQHO010000072.1 GCA_016198945.1 Nitrospirota bacterium
GATCCTTTCCACAAGTTCAAGAGGCAATTTTTTGTTTCGGGGAGACGATCCTTTTAAAATGTGATATGGTATAAACAGCGCGGAGGCGGATCCATGCCGCATATCGATTTTTTACAGGATTTGGTGATCATTTTCGGATTTTCGATCCTGGTCGTCCTGGTTTTCCAGCGGCTTCAACTTCCATCCATCATCGGATTTTTGATGGCCGGAGCGATGGTGGGCCCCTACGGCCTCAACTTGATCGACGACGTGGAACAGGTCAAGTTTCTGGCCGAAGTGGGCGTTGTGATGCTTCTGTTTACGATCGGCCTGGAGTTCTCATTGGCCCATCTCTCCCGGGTCCGCGCCTTTATTTTGACCGGAGGAGGTTTGCAGGTGGGCGTCACGATTCTCCTCACGGCGGTTGGAGCCCTGGCGCTCGGGGCGCCCCTGGGAACCGGGATCTTTTGGGGCTTTATTCTGGCGCTGAGCAGCACCGCGATTGTTTTAAAAATCTTGATGGACCGAAACGAGCTGGATTCCCCCCATGGACGATTGACGCTCGGGATTCTGATTTTTCAGGACCTGATCGTCGTGCCGATGATGCTGATCGCCCCTTTGTTAAGTGATTCCGCGGGAGGATCGGCCCTCGCGGTCGTGTTGACTCTGGCCAAGTCGGTCCTATTGCTGGCCGGATTACTTGTGGCGGGTCTGTGGATCGTCCCCAGGGTCCTGTATCAGGTGACCCGTACACGAAACCGCGAAATCTTTGTGATCGCCGTGATCCTGATCTGCATGGGGATCGCCTGGATGACGTCCTGGATCGGTCTTTCGCTTGCGATCGGGGCCTTCATCGCGGGATTGGTGATATCGGAGTCCGAATACGGGCACCAGGCCCTGGCGGATGTCATGCCCTTCCGTGACAGTTTCAACAGCCTTTTCTTCGTTTCGATCGGGATGCTACTGGATCTGCGGTTGTTGCTGAATCAGCCGCTCCTGATCATCGGAATGGCATGGGCGGTGCTGGTCGTCAAAGGAGTCGTGGCCGGCGGGGTCGTTCTGAGCATGGGCTACCCATTTCGAGTCGCCGCGATGGTGGGTCTTTCGCTTCCGCAGGTGGGAGAATTTTCTTTTGTGCTGGCCCAGGCGGGCCAGGATCTCGGACTGTTGATCGGAGAGCGGTATCAACTGTTTCTCGCCGTCTCGATTTTAAGCATGCTGGCCACTCCCTTCCTCATCCAGTTGGGCCCCCAGCTCTCGATCCGGGCCGATTCCTTCCCCCGGCTCGGCCGGTGGCTGGAGAACCGCCGCGCCGCCGAACTGGAGCCCCGGGATTTGCCTCTCAAGGATCATGTCATCATTGCGGGCTACGGGTTCAACGGCCGGAATCTGGCGCGGGTTTTGAAGGAATCCAAAATTCCGTATGTGATCGTGGACGTCCATGCATCCCTGGTTCGGCACGGCCGCGCCCAGGGCGATCCGGTCTATTTCGGGGACATCGCACGCGCCGAAGTTTTACGGCGGCTTCGGATCAATGCGGCCAAAATCCTGGTCCTGGCGGTTTCGGATCCCTTCGCTCTGCGGCGGGCGATTCAGGTTGCGCGGCAGGCCAGTCCGGATATCCACATCGTGAGCCGGGCGAGATATGTACGGGATCTGGACGAATTGTTCCGATTGGGCGCCGATGAAGTTGTGCCGGAAGAGTTTGAGAGCTCCCTGGAAATCCTGGCGATGGTATTGACGAAATATGGGGTGGCCGCGGGCCAGATCACACGGAAGCAGGAAGCGATCCGGAAGGAGGGTTACGCCTCCTTGAGCCGCGCGGCCGCCGAATACGATCGAGCCAAAGGCGCGCTTCCAACCGAGGTGGAGGTGATTCGTCATCGTCTGATCGCGGGCTCGCCCGCGATCGGAAAGAGTCTGGCCGAATTGGGGCTTCCCGCGCGCACGGGCGCGATGGTGGCGGCCGTGATCCGCGGCGATGAGACCCGTCCGAATCCCGGGGGATCGTTCGTGTTCGAGCCCCAGGATTCGATTTTCCTGATGGGAAGCCAGGACCAGCTCCGGCTGGCGATCCTGTTTCTGGATGAGGGAGACAGGGCCGAAGAGGATAAGGCTTCAACCCCTCTCGAAGACGATTCCGCGGCCGAATCAAGCGGCGGCGATGCGGTTGGACGGGATTTATAATTTTAACATACCTTGCTGATTGAGAGGATTCCGCCTTTTTTATCGCCGTCTTGACTTTTCTCCTCGAAAGACGTTACGTTACGCCGTTCGGAATGATTTTTAAAATACGGAACGACGATGGTGGCTAAAAAAGCAGAACCGTCCCAAATGTTGAAAGGTCTGCGACATCTCGCGCTGCGGGTGACGGACATGGCCAAGGCACGTCATTTTTATCAAGACCTTCTGGGCATGACCGTGGCGTGGGAACCGGATCCGGAGAATATTTACCTGACCAGCGGTTGGGACAATCTGGCGCTGCATCTGATGCCCGAGGAGGAACGCGCCGGTTTTAATGCGTCAAAAGGCCAGGCGCTGGATCATCTTGGGTTTATTGTGGAGAGTCCGGAGGCGGTGCAGGCCTGGGACCAACGGATGCGCGAAGCGGGCGTTCGTATCGTCAAGCCGTTCAAGCGCCATCGGGACGGCAGCAGCTCGTTTTATATGGCCGATCCGGACGGCAATGTGATCCAGATATTATACGAGCCCCATATCAGTCCTTTAAATTTTTCAGAAACCCGGTGAAGCCGAGAGGGCGGGTTTAGCGAGGACGGGCCTGAAGTAATTCCTTGGGAAGCTGGAACTCCACATTCTCTTCCACGACGGTCAGCTCTTCAAGCGCATCGGCGCCCTGGGTCTTGAGAAAGTCCACCACCTCTTTAACCAGCAGTTCCGGCGCCGAGGCGCCGGCCGTAATTCCGATTGTTTCCACCCCCGAAAGCCAGGCCGTCTGAATATCCCGATAGGATTCGATCAGATAGGCCCGGACCCCCCGCTGCTCTCCCAGCTCCCTTAACCGATTGGAGTTGGAGCTGTTGGGCGCGCCCAGAACCAGCAGAAGGTCCACCGAATGGGCCAGTTCTTTGACGGCATTCTGCCGGTTCTGCGTGGCGTAACAGATGTCTTCCTGCCTCGGTCCCTTGATTTTCGGAAAGCGGCGGTGGAGCGCATCCACGATATCCTTGCATTCATCCACGCTGAGCGTGGTCTGCGTGACATAGGAGAGATGATCGGGGTCCTCGACCGTCAGGTTTTCCACATCGTTCACCGAGCTGACCAGATGGAACTTGCCTGCCCGCCCCTGCCCGTCCGGCAGGCGGGTGGCAGGCGGGTCCGGAATCTGGCCCAGCGTTCCGATCACTTCGGGATGGCCGGCATGACCGATCAGGATCAGCTCGTAACCGGTGCGATGATCGCGGTCGACCTCCTGATGGACTTTCAACACCAGAGGACAGGTCGCGTCGATCGACTTGAGTTTGCGTTTCCGCGCATCGGCCCAGACCGACTTGGGCACGCCGTGCGCGC
>JACQHO010000061.1 GCA_016198945.1 Nitrospirota bacterium
ATGGGGCGCCCCGCCTCCGGCCACCCGCTTATTAAAATGTGTCACACCGTCTTGATCGGGCCCACCGAACTGCCCGTCACGAACTGATGAACGATCGGATTGCCGCTGTTTTTGATCTCATCCGGCGTTCCGATCTCCTGAATTTTTCCCTGGTACAGCATCGCGATCCGGTCCGCGATCTTATACGCGCTGGTCATGTCGTGCGTGATCGCCACCCCCGTCACCTGAAGGCGGCGCTTCATTTCGACGATCAACTCGTTGATCGCGTCGGCCATGATCGGGTCCAGCCCGGTCGTCGGCTCGTCGTACAGTAGAATTTCCGGCTCCATCGCGATCGCGCGGGCCAGTCCGACCCGCTTTTTCATCCCGCCCGAGAGATCGGCCGGCATGCGGTCCTCGACGCCGCGGAGTCCGACCATCGCCAGTTTTTCGGTCGCGGACTGCTTGACCTCCCGGTCGCTCAAATGGGTCTGCTGACGAAGCGAGAACCCCACATTCTCCCAGACCCTGAGCGAGTCAAACAACGCGGCGTACTGGAAAAGCATCCCGAACTTCTTCCGCAGCTCGTCCAGGGCGCGCTCCCTCAAGGCGGACAGATCCTGCCCGACAACGATCACCTTTCCGCGGTCCGGCTTCATCAGTCCGATGATATGCTTTAAGATCACGCTCTTTCCAGAGCCGCTGCCGCCGATGATCACCATGGTCTCGCCGCGCTCAATCGTCAGATTGACGCCCTGGAGGACGCGGTTGTCCCCGAAGGATTTGTGGAGATCAATCAGCTGGATCATCGGTTCGCCCATGACGCTTTCTCTAAAACAGCATCGCGGTCAGAAAATAGTCCGAGATCAGGATCAGCATGGAGGAAAGAACGACCGCGCCGGTCGTCGCCTTTCCCACGCCTTCCGCGCCTCCCTGGGTGTTGAATCCTTTGTAACAGCTGACCGTGGCAATGATGATTCCGAACACAAAGGCCTTGAGCAGCCCCCCGTAGATATCATCAAACTCCAGAAAATCGGTTGTGCGCCGCAGGTAAACGACCGGGTTGACATCCAGCACCTGTACCGCCACGAAATAACCGCCCGCGATTCCGATGGCGTCCGAAAAGATTGTCAGAATCGGGAGCATCAGCATTCCGGCCAGGAGCCTCGGGACAACCAGGTATTTGATCGGGTTTGCGGCCATCGTGCTCAGCGCGTCGATCTGTTCGGTGACGCGCATCGTCCCCAGCTCGGCCGCCATGGCCGCCCCGGCGCGTCCGGCGACGATCAAGGCCGTGAGGACGGGGCCGAGCTCCCGGGTCATGGAGAGCGCCACGACGGTTCCGACCAGGCTTTCGGCGTTAAACCGCTTGAATCCGGTATGGCTCTGCAGGGCCAGCACCATGCCGGTCGAGACGGCCGTGATCAGAACGACCGGAATGGAACGGACGCCGACTTCTTCCATCTGTTTCAGGATGTTTCGGAATCCGAGCGGGGGGCGGAGCGACCATTTGATCGTCTGAAGAAAAAGGAGGCAGATGTTGCCGATTTCTTCGATGAATTTCGTCGTTTTGACGCCGAGCAGTTCCAGCCATCTCATGACGGAACGGCTCCTTCGTGATAAAAACGGGGGACCCGGTTGCTGACGGCGCACAGGATCTCGTACGGGATCGTTCCCAGTTTCCGGGCCAGCTCATCGGCCGACAGGGTTTCCTCGCCCTGCGACCCGATCAGGACGGCTTCGTCGCCGAATCCGACGGCCGGAACCTCCGTGACGTCCACCATCGTCATATCCATGCAGACCCGGCCGACGACGGGGACGCGGCGTCCGCCGATCAGGACTTCGCCGCGGTTCGACCAGGCGCGGCTGTAGCCGTCGGCATATCCGATCGGCAGTACGGCAATCAGGCTTTCCCGCCGGGTGGTGTAGGTGCGGCCGTAACTCACCGGCGTGCCGGCCGGGACCCGTTTCAAATGGATGATCCGGGTTTTAAGCGTCATGACCGGTTTGACCGGGATCGCGTCGCCGGGCCGAGACGGGGGAGGATACCCGTACAGCATGATGCCGGGCCGCACCATGTTGAACCAGGCCCGCTCCAGGCTCAGGATCGCGGCGCTGTTGGCCATGTGAAGAAAAGGGATCGTGAGGCCCAGCGCGGCGATGGTTTTTTGCGCTTTTACAAAACGGTCGATTTGATCCTCGGCCGGCCGGCCATCCGTGAGATCGTCATCGGCGAGGTGGGACATCAATCCGATGATCTCAATTGATTTAACGCGGCGCGCCTGTTCGATCAGAGGGACGAGGTCGTTGTCCGACATTCCGAGCCGGCCCATTCCGGTATCGATTTTAAGATGAACCCCAATCGAGCCGGAGGTTTTCTCAAGCGCTTGCCTCAATCCCTCGATCTGGTCCGGATGGGAGACCACTGGCGTGAGGCGGTGTTCCAGAAGCCCTTCGATCTCCTCCGGCAGAAAACCGGCCATGACCAGGATCGGCTGCGCGATCCCGGACCGGCGGAGTTGGATGCCCTCCTCGACAAACGCGACGCCCAATCCCTGGACATTCTCGGAAATCGCGGTTTTTGAAATCGGGACGATTCCGTGGCCGTAGGCGTTGGCCTTCACCACGGCCAGAAGGGCGCGATGAGGGCCGATGCGTTGACGGACAAGCCGAAGGTTTTGTCGGAAGGCCGCCAGATTGATTTCGGCGATGGTGGGATGCCGTGGGGTCATGGTCGCTCTGTCCGGTTTGGCTTGGATGAGGCTGTGGCCGAATCGCTCTTGGACCATGGGATGGCGTGTTGCTCCAGGACGATGCCCCTGCGACCTATGTTTTTTCCAGGATCTCGTTTTCCTTGTGCTTGATGACGTCGTCGATTTTTTTGATGGATTCATCCGTCAGTTTCTGGATCTCATCCTGGGATTTTCGAAGGGCGTCCTCGTTGAGCGAGCCGGATTTCTGCCGGCCCTTGAGTTCTTCGTTGGCGTCCCGGCGGATATTCCGGATGACGACCTTGGAGTCCTCGCCCATTTTTTTGCAATGCTTGACCAGGTCCTTCCGCCGTTCCTCGGTGAGGGGGGGGATGTTCATCCGGACGACCTTGCCGTCGTTATTGGGGGTGAGGCCCAGATCCGAGGCCAGAATGGCCTTTTCGATTTCAACAATGATGCCGGGTTCCCACGGCTGAATCGAGATCGTGCGGCTTTCGGGGACGGAAAGGGCGGCCACCTGTTTTAAGGGGGTCGGGGTGCCGTAATAATCCACTTTGATATTGTCCAGAAGCGCGAGCGAGGCCCGGCCGGTTCGCACGCCGGCCAGATCTTTGCGGAGGTGGTCGAGGGTGCCGTCCATTTTGTCCTTCACCGTTTTTTTAATTTCGGTCGTCATGGCAATCGGAGATTCCCGCTATGAAACTTTCCGGACAATGGTGCCGATTTTTTTCCCGAGAATGATCTGTTTGATGTTCCCGGTTTCCTTCAGATTGAAGACGATCAAGGGCAGGTTGTGGTCCATGCAGAGCGAGACGGCCGTCGAGTCCATGACGCGGAGGTCCTTTTCGATCACCTGGAAGAACGTCAGCTCGTCGTACCGTTTGGCCTTGGGATGCTTCATCGGATCGGCATCGTAGATGCCGTCCACTTTGGTCCCTTTCAGGATGACCTGCGCCCCGATCTCCATGGCGCGGAGGGCCGCCGCCGTATCGGTTGAGAAATAGGGATTGCCGGTTCCGCCGGCGAAGATGATGACCCGTTTTTTTTCAAGATGCCGGATCGCCCTTCGGCGGATGTAGCTTTCGGCGAGCTGTCGCATCTCGATCGCGGACTGGACGCGGGTAAAGACTCCTTTTCGTTCCAGCGTGTTTTGGAGCGCCAGCGCGTTCAAGACCGTCGCCAGCATGCCCATGTAGTCGGCTGAGGAGCGTTCCATTCCGCCCGCGCTGGCCGCCAGTCCCCGGAAGATGTTGCCGCCGCCGATGACGACCGCCACCTCCACTCCGAGGTCGTGAATATCCTTGATCTCGGTCGCGACGGCGTCGATCACTTTTGGATCAATGCCGTACCCTTGATCCCCGGCCAGGACCTCGCCGCTGATCTTCAGCAACACCCGCTGGTATTTCGGCGAACTCATTCCTCTCCCAATCGGAACCTTGCAAATCGGCGGATGGAGATATTCTCGCCCAGCTTGGCGATCTTCTGACCCAGCAGATCCTTGATGACCACGCCGGGATCTTTGACGAAAGGCTGTTCCAGCAGGCAGACCTCGGCGTAATATTTTTCCAGCCGTCCCGCGACGATTTTATCGAGAACGACGGGCGGTTTTCCGCTTTCCCTGGCCTGGGCCATGATGATTTCCTTCTCTTTATCCAGTACGGCGGCCGGAACATCCTCCCGCTTGATGAATTGCGGGCTGGCCGCCGCGATATGCATGGCCAGATCCCGGCCAAGATCCTGGAAATCATCCGTCTTGGCCACGAAATCGGTTTCGCAATTGACCTCCAGCAGAACGCCGAGCTTGCTTCCGGCATGAATGTAGGAGGCGACCAGGCCGTCATTGGTGGTCCGGCCGGCTTTTTTCTGCGCCGTCGCCAGGCCCTTTTGTCTTAAAAAGTCGATCGCCTTGTTGACGTCGCCGCCCGCCTGGGTCAGGGCCTTCTGGCAATCGAGCACGCCGGCGCCGGTTTTTTCCCGCAGGTCTCTGACCAATCCCGCATCGATCGCCATCAGCCCCCCTCCATCACTTTCATCGTCGTTTCGCCGGCCGGGGGTTCGATCGGCGCCTCCGGTGCGTTGGCCTGGATCAGCGCGGTATCGGACGCGATCGAGACGGCCGGGGTTTCGGCCTGGGACTGTTTCTTGGCTCGAAGCTGAAGCCCTTCGGCTGCGGCGTCCGCGATCCGCGCGGTGATCAATTTGATCGAGCGGAGGGCGTCGTCGTTGCCGGGGATGATGAAGTCGGCGTCTTCCGGGTCGCAGTTCGTGTCCAGGATCGCGATGATCGGAATCTCGAGGCGCTTCGCTTCCTGGACCGCGATATGCTCCTTTTTGGTGTCCACGATATAGACCGCGGCCGGAAGGGTTGTCATGTCCTTGATTCCGGAAAGATGTTTTTCCAGTTTTGTCCGGTCCTTCTCGAGCTGCGCCACCTCTTTTTTCGTGAGACGGTCATGGGTGCCGTCCGTCTTTGCCGCCTCGAGCTTTTTCATCCGTTCGATATTCTTGCGGATGGTCTGGAAATTGGTCAGCATCCCCCCCAGCCAGCGCTGGTTGACGTAAAACATCTGGGAACGCTTGGCCTCGGCCTCGACCACGTCCTGGGCCTGCCGTTTCGTGCCCACGAAGAGAATGGGCCGCCCCTCGGCGACGGTCTGCCGGACAAAGTCGTACGCGACCTGAAAGCGTTTCACCGTTTTTTGAAGATCAATGATGTAGATGCCGTTGCGTTCCCCGAAGATGAATTTTTTCATCTTGGGGTTCCAACGTTTCGTCTGGTGGCCGAAATGAACCCCGGCCTCCAAGAGCTCTTTTAATGCGATCGCTGCCATTGCAACCTCCTGTGTGGTTTGTCCTCCGCCTGTCTGTCCGTTCGAATCGTTCCCCCGCAATGGGTGAACACCACTTCGAACGCCGATTCGTCATGTCATTATGAGAAACGGTCAGGCGTGTGAGATAATTACATCAAAGCCTTCGAAAAATAACATATTAAGGACTGTTTTGCAAGCGAAAAAATGGGTCTATGACCGATACGCGGCGTTGATCCGGATATAGTCGTACGTCAGGTCGCAGGTCCAGGCCGTGGCCGAATGTATCCCGGACCGAAGATCAAGGGTCATGGTAAAGGAATCTTTTCCAAGCACCCGGGCGGCTTTTTTCTCGGCCGCCGGGCCGAGGCCGACTCCATTTCGGACCACCGCGACATTGTCAAAGTGAATATTCACCCGGTCGGGATCGAACTCAACCCCGGCGGAACCCGCCGCAGAAGCAATACGCCCCCAGTTGGCGTCCTCCCCCAGGAAGGCGGTCTTGACCAGGGGGGATTGGGATATCCGCCGGGCGATTTTTCGGGCCGCATCCTCGCTTTGGGCCCCGGTAACCCGGATCTCCGCCAATTTTGTGGCGCCTTCACCGTCCCGGGCGATCATTTTGGCAAGCTCGGTGCAGACGGCGTCGAGGGCTGCCTGAAAAGCCCTTCTTGCCGCCGGGGATTTTTCAATGGATTCATTTTCCGCGGCTCCGTTGGCCAGACAGACGACCATGTCATTTGTGCTGGTTTCTCCGTCTACCGAGACCATGTTGAAGGATGGATCCACGGCTGCTTTCAGCATTTTTTGAAGCCGTGCGGAAGATATCCTAGCGTCTGTCGTCAAGAAGGCCAGCATCGTGGCCATATCGGGATGAATCATCCCGGATCCCTTGGCGATTCCTCCTATCGTGACGGTTTTCCCGAGAATTTTAAATTCGACAGCCGTTTCTTTCATAAAGGTGTCGGTTGTCATGATGGCCGCAGCTGCTTTTCGGCTTCCTTTGGCGCTTAGAGCCGAAACGGCCCGGGGAATTCCGGTCTGGAGCGCCTTAAGAGATGGGGGCGCGCCAATCTTTCCGGTGGAGGCCACCGCGACCCGGCCGGGTGGGAGTCCAAGCTGTTCCCCGGTTATCGCGGCCATCTGTTCTGCAATGGCCCATCCCTCATTGCCCGTGCAGGCGTTTGCCGATCCCGAGTTAGCCACGATCGCCTGAAGTTTTCCCTTCCGGGCATGTTTCCGGGTGATGAGAACCGGGGCGGCCGCCGCCCGGTTGGTGGTAAACACCGCGGCAGAAGAACAGGGATGATCCGCCGCGATCAGCGCGAGGTCCGGTCTTCGTCCGGATTTGATTCCGCAATGAAGGCCCGCGGCGCGAAAGCCTTTCACGGCTGTTATTCCCCCCTGTACTTTTTTCATGGAAACAGCCCCGGGACCGTGAGCCCCAGGGACTCTTCATAGCCCATCATCAGGTTCATATTCTGGATCGCCTGACCGGCCGCTCCCTTGACCAGATTGTCGATCGCCGTGACGATCACCAGGGTCGCGGCTTTGCGGTCGGCATGCCGATCCGCGACGAGGCCGATATGGCAGTCGTTGGAGCCCTGCACGTTCCGGGTGTTGGGCAGTTCGCCCGGCGGCAGTACATGAACGAACGGCTCTCCTTTGTAATAGTCCTCGAAAAGCTCCACGGCCTCGGCGGTATCGATCGTTTTTATCGGCCGGGCATAGATCGTGGACAGGATGCCGCGGTTG
>JACQHO010000062.1 GCA_016198945.1 Nitrospirota bacterium
GCGACGCGAGCCCCTATTATGCTATGAAAGCGGTTGTTTTTCACGAGCACGGCGGTCCCGAGCAATTGGTTTATCAGGACATGCCGATGCCGGAACCCGGTGAGGATGAGGTCCTGATCCGGGTCAAGGCCTGTTCGATCAATCATGTGGATATTTGGGTCCGCCAAGGGATCCCGGCCTATAAAACCGCTTTCCCGCATATCTCGGGCTGCGATGTCGCCGGCGTCGTGGAGGCGGTCGGACAGAACGCGACCGGAATCAACCGGGGCGAGAAGGTCTTCGTGGCGCCGGGATTGAGCTGTTTTCGATGCGCCTACTGCCTTTCGGGACAGGACAATATGTGCATCGCCTACAAAATCCTGGGCGCCCATGCCAATGGAGGATATGCCGAATTTGTACGGGTTCCGGCGATCAACGTTCTCACGATGCCCGGCGCGCTCGGGTTTGAAGAGGCGGCCTCTTTTCCATTGGCTTTTCTCACCGCATGGCATATGTTGATCACGCGGGCCGAGCTGAAGGCCGGTCAGGAAGTGCTGGTGCTCGCGGCCGGAAGCGGAATCGGAACCGCGGCGATCCAGATCGCAAAGCTGGCCGGGGCCTGGGTGATTGCCGCGGCCGGACGGGACGAAAAGCTTTCGAAGGCCAAGGCCCTTGGCGCGGACGAGGTGATCAATTACCGGCGGGAGGACTTCTCGAACAAGATCCGCGAATTGACCGGCGGGAAAGGGGTCGACGTCGTTTTCGAGCATGTCGGACCGGAAACCTGGGAAAAAAGCCTCACCTCGCTGGCTAAAAATGGGAAGCTTGTCACCTGCGGCGCCACCTCCGGGCCGGAGGCCCGGACCGATCTCCGGTACATCTTCTCGCGCCAGCTCTCGATTCTCGGATCCATGATGGGCACACGAAGCGAACTGCTGGAAGTAACCAAGCTGATGGAGATCGGAAAGCTCAAGCCGGTCATTGACTCGGTCTATCCGTTGAAGGAGGCGCGCCGGGCGCAGGAACGGATGCTGGAGCGGAACAATTTCGGCAAATTGATTCTTGTCCCGTCCTGAACTTTTTGCGGGCCTTAACCCTATGGATTCATCCATCGGCAAACAACTGGGGCTGGCGACTTTCGCCTGGATCCTCTATTTTCTGATCGTCTTCTTCATTTGCAACTTCACCTATATCAGACTGCGCGGGAAACCGCCGAAAACACCCAACGCGCCGGTGCTCGTCAACGGAAGGACGGCGACGGCCTTGACGGTCTGGCAGGAAAAGGATCAACGGCTTCGACGGCTGTTCATCGCCATTGCAATCGCCTTGATGCTCCTCCCGCTGCTGCTGCCGGTGGTGCTGAAGCGGCTGCTTTTATAAGGGTTCGCATCTTGCGATGCGTCATTGGATTAGGTATAATGCGGCCTATCATTGACCCAGGGAGGCGGAGAAAATCATGTCGTTGGCGCAATTAATGAATCGGGACCTTAAAAAGATCCCTCTCGGAACGACCATCCAGGAAGCGGCGCGGATCATGGGAATTCAGAGAATCGGCTCGCTGCTGGTCGAAAAAGACGGCCACTGGGTGGGGATTCTGACCGAAAGCGACATCGTCCGGAAGGCCGCCGCCAAGGGGATGGACCTCAAAAGGGAAACGGTCGAGGCGATTATCAGCAAGCCGATCATTACGATCGAGATCGGCCGAACGCCCCAGGATGCGTTCGATATGATGGGCGAAGTCAGCGTGCGCCATCTGGGAGTGATCGACCATGGAAAGATGGTGGGTCTTCTTTCGGTGCGCGACCTTCTGATCCATTTCAAGAAACAAAGCGAACCGCGGATGGGGGTGGATTAGGAACGCACCGCCGCCCGTTCCCGTTTCTTCTCCGACTGATGCCGCTTATTCGCCAGCATCTTCTCCTTCGCACGGCGGGACCGCTTCCGTTTCTGTCGTCGGATCTTCTCGATCCGCTGCCGCTCCGCGCTGAGCGCCCCTAACTTTTTCCCCTCGATCCGATCCAGCAACACCCGACGCGCTAAAAACCGGTTCAGCCCCTGCGAACGCGCCTCCTGACATCGAACCGTTAAACCCGATGGACGATGGACCAATACGACGGCCGTCGATGTTTTGTTCACATTCTGGCCGCCGGGACCGGAGGAACGGATGAAAGACTCTTCCAAATCCTCCTCCCGGACGCCGAGTTTGCGCATCCGTTCGGTCAGTTGGTCTTCTTTGGAGGGTGAAACGGGAAAGATCGGCATATCGGCTCTATTGTTTCCGGCCCGTCTTTGACCGGGACTCCTTGTCCAGATCTTTCGTCGAGGCCATGAGGCGTTTGACGTTGGCGACCGAGAAGCTCTTGCTGCCCTTGCGTTGGATGATCTCGTGGATGATGCCGGTTTCGGGCGCCGGTTTGGTGAAGATCTGCGTCAGTTCCTCGCTGTCCAGCACATCCTCCGTCGTAAATTGGATTCCCTTCTTCTTCATATCGGCCACTTCGGATCTGATATCCTCCACCGCATAGGCGATATGGTGCAGCGCGTTGCCGTGCTGCTTCACCCATTCCTTCACTACGCCGCCCTCGCCCACGCCTTCGCTTAAGAAGACCGCGATGCCCTGACCGTCCTTCGCCTTAAGCGCGGCGCATCGGGCCTTCGTGTTGTCTTCAAAGTCGATAAAGAAGCGGTCCGTCACTTCGAAATCCATCACTTCGGTGTAAAACGTCACGGCCTTCTCAAGATCGGCCACGCGGAACGCGATATGATCGATATGTTTTGCGCCCATGATCCCTCTCCTGTTTATCACTTCTTCTTTCCATTCTTTAGATAAACCATCTTCTCTTTCACCGACATCCCCCGCCGATGTAGTTCCTTCACAAACGGTCCGGCCGGAACGGCCGTCTCCAGAGGAACGACCCCTCGATCCTTGATCTCGCCCCGGGCCAGCATCGCGGCCACGATCCCCGTCGAAAAACCCGTCGTTCGTTCCATTGCCGAGAAACCGGTGACGGGATCATAAAATTCGAGCAGATCCAAAACCAGCTCGGCCGCCTTTCGGTTTTTCTTCCCCCGGCAGACGACCCGGAGCACCGCCAGGTCCCGATCCTCCGGAAAGGCGATCTTATCCCCGACCACCTTGACGAACAGATCCCTCGGAACGACCGAAGCGCCTTTGATTGCAACCGGCCGTTGATCCAGAAATCCCAGATCGCGAAGAAGCCCGATCTTTTCATAATGGCCCGGATAGCGGACCGTTTTATAGTTGTAGGACTTCAAGCGCCCTTCGAACGTCCAGGGGCATGTGGACGTCGCACCGGCCGTCACAAAGGCCTCGCATTCTCCGAGCGGCTTTGGGAAACGGATCGCTTCGAGTTCGGTAAAACTCTGGATCTCGGTCGTTTTGCCGTTTCGGAGCACATAGGCCTTGCCGAAATAATTGTTCAGCATCCCTTCCAGATTGAACACAAGACGGTAACCCAGCGGCGGCCTGGGCGTCTGGGGAAGCCCTCCGCATCGGATCTCGACCGATTCCGTTTCGTCCAGACGCTCCATTCCGTAGACCGCCAGGAGGTTGTTCATTCCGGGCGCCAGTCCGCAGTCCGGCACGATCGCGATCCCGGCCGCTTTCGCGGCGCCCGATAACGTCCGCATTTCCAGGACCACCTCAATGTCGCCGCCCAGATCACACATCGGGACGGCCGCTTCGATCGCGGCCCGGGCCACAAGCGGGTTGTAGTAATACGGCACGGCGCTGATCACGGCGGATGCCTTGCGCATGGACCCGACCAACGAGGCATGATCCCGGACCGAAACCTCCGCGACTTCGAGCCGGACGGAGTCGGACGAGGGAAGCAGACGACGGAGCCGCTCAAG
The DNA here is from genome assembly GCA_016198945.1 of Nitrospirota bacterium. Lineage (GTDB taxonomy): Bacteria > Nitrospirota > Nitrospiria > JACQBZ01 > JACQBZ01 > JACQFA01. The sequence goes on from JACQHO010000062.1 coordinate 3,853, forward strand.
CGACTTTTGGGCAAACTCCCGGCTGGAATCCGCGAGGATGATCCGGTCGGCCCCGCCGAATCGGGCGAGATCGTAAGCACAGGCCGTGCCCTGACGCCCCGCTCCAAGGATGAGATAGCGGTAACCCATGGTTACCTCCCGACGATGTTCTGTTTAAGTGTAAGTTGGATTTCTGAAGACGTCAAGAAGAATAGGGTCATCGAAAGGGTTTGGCCGAATATGGATAAACCGCAATTCCGCAGGCGGCTATCGAATAACCTCACGAATGAGGTGGCCCAGTTCCGGCAAAATGATCTTTTCCATCGCAAGCCGGACGGCCGCCTCCGCTCCCGGGATCGAGATCACGATCTTTCCACGATACGTTCCCGCAACCGCGCGGCTCATCATCGCGGCCGGGCCGATCTCCTGATAGCTCAGATAACGGAACAGTTCGCCGAAACCGTCCAGCCTTTTTTCCAGCAATCCCGAAACAGCCTCATAAGTGCCGTCCCGTTTGGAAATCCCGGTGCCGCCGTTTATAATCACGGCCTGGACATCCTCGTTCCGCGTCAGGGTCTCAAGAAGTTTTCGGACCTCGACCGGTTCATCTTTCAAAAGATGCACGGCCCCGACGCGATGGCCCTGTTTCTCAAGAAGCGTGCGGATCAACACCCCGCTGGCGTCCGTTTCGGCGGTGCGCGTATCGCTGACCGTCACGACCGCGCAGTTCACGACGGAAGGCGACTGAGCCTTATGTTCTTTATGACCCATCGGACCTCCCCCGGCTAAGGGCCCCAGACGGCATCGGGAAGGAGCAATCTCTTGACCGGTTGACCCTTAATGATATGTTGTTCCAGGATTTCAGCCACGTCGTTCGGCGTGACCTTCTGGTACCAGACGCCGTCGGGATAGACCACCACCGTCGGCC
>JACQHO010000063.1 GCA_016198945.1 Nitrospirota bacterium
ACCTGGCGGTAAACCGCTTTGTCCGCCTGTGCCCTTACTGCCTGTACGGCCGGCCCTTTCCGGGTATTGAGCATCCTAAATTGTATACCGGCCCGATCGGTGTTTCGGGCCATTTCTCCTCCTAATGCATCGATCTCCCGAACGAGATGTCCTTTTGCAATCCCGCCCACGGCCGGATTACAGGACATCTGAGCGATTTTGTCCGGTTCCATGGTCAATAGAAGCGTTGAATGGCTCATACGGGCGGTCGCCAATGCCGCCTCACACCCCGCATGCCCGCCACCAACGACAACAACATCAAAACTTTGGTCGAACGTCTGTATCAGCATACTGATGTTCCACGTGGAACGTTGGAATAACTCGAGTTACTTACCGATACAAAATTCTTTAAAAATCGTGGCGAGAAGGTCTTCGGTCGTGCAGTCCCCGGTAATCTCGCCAAGCCGGTCAATCGCCGCTCGGATATCCACAGCAATCAACTCGGCAGAGGCAGTTTGATTGTCAGTGGAGAGCGCATTTTGAAAACAATTTTTCGCTTGTAATAACAGTGATTTATGTCTAGAGTTGATCATGGCTTCACGATCCCCGCTGGTCACGATCCCGCTCCGAATCTGTTTTATGGCAACCGCCTTCAATTCTTCCAGCCCTTCCCCGGTCAAGACCGATATAAAAACAACCTCACCAGGAAATTTTTTGACCAGTTCCTCCTGCGTTTTAGCCCGCGATGATTTCGAAAGGAGATCGATTTTATTGAGGGCGATCAACCGTCGGTTGTCAGCCGTCTCTTCAACCAGGCGGACGTCCTCCGGATTAAGTGTTTGAGTTGCATCCAGTATCAAAATGACCAGATCGGCCTGTTGAATGGCCTGACGGGTTCGAAAGATCCCCTCCCGCTCCACCACATCCTCCGTATCCCGGAGGCCCGCCGTGTCCATGATCCGAAGGGGGATGCCTTCCAGGCTTAGATACTCTTCGATGACGTCGCGGGTCGTTCCCGGAATCGGAGTGACAATGGCCCGGTTTTGCATGAGCAACGCGTTGAGCAGGCTGGATTTGCCCACATTCGGCGGACCGATGATCGCGGTCGCAATTCCTTCGCGCAGCGCCTTGCCGCTCGCGGCCGTTTTCAGGAGCGAGTCCGTCTGATGAATGAGCGCCTGGATCTGGGTTTGAATTTGATCCGGAGACAAAAACCGGATATCTTCCTCGGCGAAATCTATCCCGGCCTCGATCTCGGCCAAAAAGCGGACCGCCTCACCGCGCAGATGGACGATCCGGCGATGGAGCGCGCCTTCCAGTTGAGACAGGGCGGCCCGTTGACCGGCTTCCGTTTTGGCCCGGATCAGATCCATGACGGCCTCGGCCTGCGTCAAATCGATCCGGCCGTTGAGATACGCCCATTTCGTGAATTCCCCCGGATCGGCGAGCCGCGCCCCCTGACCGATCAGGAGATCCAGAATGCGATGAAGGAGAAGCGCCCCCCCGTGGCAATAAACCTCCACGGTATCCATGCGCGTGTAGGTTCTGGGCGCGCGCATGACGGCAACCATCACCTCATCCAGCCGTTCTCCTGTTGAAGGATCATGCGCCGCGCCAAGGTGAAGGGCGTGACTGGCGAGCGTTTCAACGGGTCGTCCGTTTCGGGTTTGGATCACCCGCGCGGCGATTTCAACCGCCCGGTCGCCGCTGAGCCGAACGATGCCGATCCCGCCTTCTCCGACCGGTGTTGCGATCGCGCAGATCGTGTCTTCGGAAAGGAGGTTAGCCCTTTCCGCGGCCGGTCGCCGGCGCTTTTCCGGATTCCGTTTTTCCCGTATCTTTTTCATGCGGCCTCTCGAAGTACTTCATTGTGAAATACTGCTGGCCGATGGTCAAGACGTTGTTCGTGAGCATGTAGAGGACCAGCCCGGAGGAGAAGTTTAGGAAGAGGAATGTCATGAAGACCGGCATCAGCAGAAAGAGTTTGGCCTGCATGGGATCCATCGTGGTCGGCTGCATTTTCTGCTGAATGAGCATGGTCAGCCCCATCAGGATGGGGAGAACGAAATAGGGGTCTTTATCGGACAGATCTTGGATCCAGAGTATAAACGGAGCCTGACGGATCTCAATGGTGGTATAAAGCACGTTGAACAGCGCCACAAACACCGGAATCTGGAGCAGCATCGGGAGGCATCCGCCCAATGGATTGACCTTGTTTTTTTGATACAGTTCCATCATTTCCCGTTGGAGCCGCTGCTTGTCGTCCTTGTGTTTCTTCTGGAGGACCTGCAGTTGCGGTTGAAGAACCTGCAGGTCCTTCATCGACCGGTAGCTCTTGTGAGAGAGGGGAATGAAGATGACGCGCACCCCGACGGTTAACAGCACGATCGCCGCGCCGTAATTCCCGGTGAACCCGTGGAAGAACTGAAGGATATGAAACAGCGGCCGGGCAATGAATCGCACGATGGCCCAGCTCCCGTAGATAAACCAGCCGAAATCGACCGTCTCCTCCAGCTTTACCCCCAGCGCTTGAAGCCGCCGGTGCTCCTTCGGCCCGGCGTAGAGAAGGACCTGGCGGGCGGTTGATCCGGGCCCGGCGGACCGAAATTCTATGGCCGCATTGACCTCGGTTGGAGTCGTGCGGCTCACGACGGCGGCTGTGGCATCCG
>JACQHO010000065.1 GCA_016198945.1 Nitrospirota bacterium
GAAACCTTCCGGAGCCTTTTTTGGTCTCCCCCATCGTATCTCCGGGATCAAACGCGTTCTTTGGAGAGGATCTTGCCTCGACGAAGTGGGTTCTTTGGTTTTCATTCTATCACCGAACGGAACACCGGTCAATAGCCCCCTCATGATTTTGATCACGCGGACGGGACCGTCGCTGCAGGTCGGTCTGTTTTTATTTCCCGCAGAAGGCGCTCGGCCGCCGCGCGCGGATTCGGAGCCTGGAGAAGCGCCGAAATCACCGCGACGCCGCGCGCGCCGCTTTGCATCACCTCCGGAATGCGCTCGGACCGGATTCCGCCGATCGCAAAGATCGGGATCGCAACATGAACGGCCGCGGAACGGATCTCGGAGGCGCCCAACGGCTTTCCCATCGTCCGCTTGGACGGCGTATCGAAGATGGGACCGAGAACGACAAAATCGGCGCCGGACCGCTGGGCCTCGATCGCCTCGGATCGGCCGTGCACCGACTGACCGATGAGACGATCCGGCCCCAGCATTCTTCGAACCGCCGGCGTCGGGAGGCTGTCGGCCCGGAGGTGAACCCCGTCCGCCTCAACAGCCAGACAGACATCCACGCGATCATTGATGAAAAGACGGGCGCCGAACCCGGCCGTCAGGGAACGCAATTTTTCGGCCCAGCGAAAAAGCTCCCGCACCGGCAGATCCTTCTCCCGCAGCTGAACGGCCCGGACCCCGCCCTCCAGGGCTTCTTTGACAACCGCGTCCAGCGGGCGGCCGCCGGTCTGATGCCGATCCGTGACGAGATAAAGATTAAAATCGATCCGGGGATTCATGCCATCCTCTATTCGATCATTCCCTCAACCGGGCTGCTGGCGTTTGCGTAGAGTTTCTTGGGAATACGTCCCGCCTTGTAGGCCAGTCGGCCGGCACGGACGGCGTATTTCATCGCCTCGGCCATCGCGATCGGATCCTGCGCCCCCGCGATGCCGGTATTCATCAAAACGCCGTCGCATCCCATCTCCATGGCGATCGCGGCATCGGACGCCGTCCCCACGCCGGCATCCACGATCACCGGAACCTTGATGGTCTCGCGGATAATCTGGATATTGTACGGGTTTCGGATCCCCAATCCCGACCCGATCGGAGCGGCCAGCGGCATGACACAGGCACAGCCGACATCCTCCAATCGCTTGGCCACGATCGGATCGTCGTTGGTATATGGAAGCACGACAAACCCTTCTTTCACCAGGATTTTCGCCGCCTCGATCAAACCGGCCGTGTCCGGGAACAACGTCTTTTGATCGCCGATCACCTCCAGCTTGACCAGGTTCGTGATGCCGGCGGCCCGGGCCAGCCGCGCCGTCCGCACGGCTTCGTCCGCCGTATAACAGCCGGCGGTATTGGGAAGGATCTTATATTTCTTCGGGTCAATATAGTCCAAAAGGTTTTCCTTGTCCCGGTCGATGATGTTCACGCGGCGGACCGCGACCGTGACCATCTCCGCGCCGGAGGCCTCGATCGCCGTCCGGGTCTGCTCAAAATCCTTGTACTTTCCGGTGCCGACGATCAGGCGGGACTTTAATTGAATGCCGCCGATCGTCAAAAAATCGTCTTTCATGAGCCTCCCCCGACAAAGCTGATGATTTCCAAACGATCCCCTTCTTTTAAAACCGTGCGGGCATACTCTTGTTTGTCTAAAATCCGCAGATTCAATTCAACCGCCACCCGCTCCGGAGACGTCTGCAGCGCCTCCAGCAGATTCGCGACGGTCGTGTTCGGCGCAAACTCCCGGCCTTCCCCGTTCAGATACAACCGGATCACTTACAATGTCCCCCTCCTTGCCCCAAAATACAAAAAGCCGTACCCACGTCGGGAAGTACGGCTTGTCGGTTATGATCTGATGACCATGCGGCCGCTTCCCTACGCCCGTATTACCGGGATCAGGTTCACAGGGTTGCCCATTGACTTCTGTTCAGTGAAAAGTGTTCAGGGGTCTCTCACCATACTCAACTGAACACTTCACACCCAACAGTCGCATTCGGGCTCTCAGCCCGACCGGTGAATTCTCGTCATCACGGCCGTGCACCCCCAGCGTTTGTCATCTTACATGAGCCCCGGAGAGCTTGTCAATAGCACCGTCCGTGCCTGCGGAGACGTTCCATGGCCGAGGGCCGGCGACGTTTGACTTTCCGTCGGCGGTTTTGTTACCATCCCCCTCGGATTCATCGCCACGAATAGGAGTCCAGATTGCTGTCCTTCCTCGGGTATCGGCTCTTCCGGTTTTTCATCTCCCTGGTCGGCGTTACCGTCATCACCTTCGGAATCATGCATCTCGCGCCGGGGGATCCCACCGACCTTCAGACCACCATGAATCCGCGGGTCTCGGCCCAGGCCAAGGACAATCTGCGCAAATTGTACGGGCTGGATCAACCGCTCCATGTTCAATATGCCCGGTGGGTCAAACGGGTCGCGGCGCTGGACTTCGGCACCTCGTTCGTGGACGGCCAGACGGTCGTCCGGAAAATCACGCAACGGATGCCGATCACGATCGTCATTAATCTTCTGGCCCTAACATTGATCTTCCTGATCGCGCTCCCGATCGGTGTTTACTCGGCCACGCATCCCTACTCGACTTTTGACAAAGCCGCCACGGTCTTTGTCTTTGTCGGTTTTGCCACGCCCACCTTCTGGCTGGCCTTGTTGATGATGATCCTTTTCGGCGTCATCCTGGGCTGGCTTCCGATCTCGGGATACCAATCCCTCGACGTCGGCGGGATGACCTTCGTGGAACGGCTTGGCGACTGGACGAGCCACTTGCTCCTTCCCGTCTTCATCTCGGCCTTCGGGGGACTGGCCGGACTTTCGCGATACGCGCGGGCCGAGATGCTGGAGGTGATCCGGCAGGACTATATCCGGACGGCGCGGGCGAAAGGGTTGAGCGAACGCGTCGTCGTCTACAAGCATGCCTTGCGGAACGCACTGATCCCGATCATCACGATCCTGGGGCTTTCCGTTCCGGGACTGATCGGAGGCAGCGTCATCTTCGAAACGATCTTCGCGATCGACGGCATGGGACGGCTGTTCTACCAATCCGTCCTGTCGCGCGACTACCCGACGATTATGGGCGTGACCGTGCTGGGAACCGTCCTGACCCTGATCGGCAACCTGTTGGCCGATCTTTCCTATGCCGTTGCCAATCCGACGGTCCGGCTTCATCGGGGAAAATAAAGGCTGTTCAATGGCTGGAAAACAACGATCAACGCTCGAACAGTTCTGGGCGCGGTTTAAGCGAAACCGGACGGCCATCGCAGGCGGCCTCATCGTCCTGTCGGTCTTCGTGATCGCGCTGCTCGCGCCGATCCTGTCGCCGTACGACCCGGCCTTTATTGATATCGAAACGATCTTGATGGGACCGACCCATGCCCACCCTCTCGGAACGGATGAGCTGGGACGGGATGTTTTAAGCCGGATGATCTGGGGTTCACGGATCTCGTTGCTGGTCGGTTTCGTGGCGGTCGGAATCTCGATCCTGATCGGCATCCTGATCGGGGCCGTCGCCGGGTACTACGGCGGCTGGGCGGACGATGTTCTCATGCAGTTCGTGGACATCATGCTTTCGATCCCGACCTTCTTCCTGATCCTGGCCGTGATCGCGCTCGTCGAACCGAACATCTGGAACATCATGATCGTGATCGGCATCACGAGCTGGATGGGCGTGGCCCGTCTCGTCCGCGGCCAGTTCCTGACCTTGAAAGAGATGGACTATATCACGGCGGCGCGGGCATTGGGCGCGAAAGACGGGCGTATGATTTTTTTCCATATCCTTCCGAACGCCATGTCGCCGGTCTATGTCTCGGCGGTGCTGGGCGTGGCCGGCGCCATTCTGACCGAGTCCTCCTTGAGCTTTCTGGGCCTGGGCGTTCAGCCGCCGACGCCGAGCTGGGGCAGTATCATCACGGGAGGCAAGGACACGATCGAGATCGCCTGGTGGCTCTCGCTCTTCCCCGGCCTCGCCATTCTGATCACCGTCCTGGGCTACAACCTTCTCGGAGAAGGCCTCCAGGACGCGCTGAATCCGAGGCTGAAGGAGTAACTGGTTTGCGATTGACATACCTCCCCCCGCCGGGATTAGAATGGGGCTCTCACTATATAAGGAGGTGCGTCATGATTCGATATGTCACCCTTCTCAATTTTACCGATCAGGGAATCCGGAACGTCAAACAAACGATCGACCGGGCAAAGGCCTTCAAGGGCGCGGCCGACAAACTGGGCGCGACGCTCAAGGACCTCTACTGGACCCAGGGACAATACGATCTCGTGGCCACGATCGAGGTTCCGGACGAGCAGACCGGGATGTCGCTTCTTCTGGCCCTGGGCAGCCTGGGGAACATCCGGACGCAGACGCTCCGCGCCTTCACGTCCGACGAGATGAAGCCGGTTCTCGCAAAGATGCCCTAATCAATGCTCCAGCACGATTTTCTTAGACGACTCACGGCGAGCTTCCTCTTCCTGATCGCACCGGGCCTGCCGGTCTCGCTTTACGCCGAAGAACCGATCCGCCATGACTTGAAGGCCGTACTGCAGCCGGATAAAAGCCATCTTGAGGTCGAAGATACGATCACCCTTCCCGCATCCTTCCTTGCCGAATCGGGCGGCAAACCGTCCTTTCTTCTTCACGGCGGGCTCAAGCCGGTCTCACCGACCCCCGGCATTACAATCAGCCGGATAACAGACCGGAAACAATCCGGCTCAAACCCGGCCGCGCAACGTTATTCCATCTCTCTTCCCCCCGGCCGGAAGGACTTTGTCGTCCGATATCAAGGCAGGATCGCTCCGCCCGCGTCGTCTGAAGATTCAGAGGCCGCGTTTGATGCCGGAGTCATTTCCGATGAAGGCATTTTTCTTTCCGGCTCGACCCCATGGTATCCATGGTTTAATAACGATCCGGTCGCCTTCACAATGGAGGTTCGACTGCCGGTTCCGTGGGATGCGGTCAGTTCGGGCGAACGGACACGGCATGAACGGAGGGATGGAACAATCGAGGCTCGATGGGAATCCAGACAGCCGCAGGATGAGATCCTGTTGATCGGCGGACGGTTCACCGAGTACGTCCGTTCGGCCGGGCCGGTTCAGGTCATGGCTTTTTTGCAGACTCCGGATGAGGGGTTGGCAAACCGCTACCTGGAAACAGGCGGATCGTATCTTCAAATGTACCAAACCCTTCTCGGCCCGTATCCCTACAAGAAATTCGCGCTGGTCGAGAATTTCTGGGAGACCGGTTATGGCATGCCCTCGTTGACGCTTCTGGGATCAACCGTCATCCGCCTTCCATTTATACTGCATTCATCCTACCCACATGAAATCCTGCATAATTGGTGGGGAAACAGCGTCTTCGTGGATTACGAAAAGGGAAACTGGAGCGAAGGGTTGACGACCTATCTGGCCGACCATCTCATTCAGGAACAACGGGGAGCTGCACTCGAGCACCGGCGCGCCGCGCTCCAGAAATATACCGATTACGTCGCCGAGCGCAAGGATTTCCCGCTGACGGAGTTCCGCGCGCGCCACAATCCGGCAACGGAGGCGGTGGGGTATGGAAAGACGATGATGTTTTTCCATATGCTTCGACGGCAGATGGGGGATGAGGCCTTCATAAGCGCTCTAAGGAATTTCTATCGCGAGAACCAATTCCGGCGGGCGACGTTTGAGGATCTGCGCGCCGCATTTTCAGGCGTCGCCGGAAAAGATCTTAGAAATGAATTCAGCCAGTGGATCAACCGGCCGGGGGCGCCGGCGTTGCGCATCAGCCGGGCCGAAACTCAAGTCCGGGGCGCCGGATATCTCGTGACCGCGCTTCTTGAGCAAACGCAGCCCGGACCGGTTTATCGTTTGCGTGTTCCGGTCGCCGTGACGATGGAGGGTCGCGCGCAGGCATACCAGACCACGGTCCGGCTGGATACCCAACGCCTCGGCCTCGAGCTGATGGTCCCGGGACGCCCCTTGCGGGTAGATGTCGATCCGGAATTCGACCTGTTCCGACGACTGGATCGCGATGAACTGCCGCCGGCATTGACACAGCCGTTCGGCTCCGAAAAGACGTTATTCATTATTCCAACGGGCGCGGATAAAATCACCCGGGACGGTTATCGGAAATTTGCAGAGTCCCTTTCGATATCGCGGCCGCCGTCTCAGCCCGGTTCGTTCGAGATCAATCAGGACGACGAGATCGGCGAACTCCCGTCCGACCGCGCCGTCTGGATCCTGGGATGGGAAAACCGTTTTTTAACGAACGTCAAGACCGCCTTGTCCGGGTATGATCAATCGATCAGGAATGAGGGTCTGCGGATTGGACAAATGGACGTTGCCCGGAACAATCACGCGATCGTTCTCACGGCCCGCCACCCCAAAAATTCCAATGCGCCGCTCTCTTGGGGTGCGGCCGGCTCGACAGCGGCCCTGCCCGGACTGGCGCGAAAGATTCCCCATTACGGCCCGTACAGCTATCTGATCTTTGAAGGCGAGGAGCCGAAAAATATTCTCAAGGGCCGATGGGAGGTCCCGAACTCCCCGCTATCCATCCCCGTGACCCAACCGGACGGCCGCGTGATCCAGGTGCCCCGAGGCATGCTTGAGCCGCGCCGTGCTTTGGCTGAATAGGAAATCTCCACGATCATGAGACACCTGACCCGTCCAATGTACACGCTGTCCCTTCTCACTTTCTTTCTCCTTCTTTACGGATGCC
>JACQHO010000014.1 GCA_016198945.1 Nitrospirota bacterium
ACGGCCACACTTGATTTCGATGATACGGAGGGCTTGGGGCCGGAGCATGTGACGGTGGACGGCCTTCCGGCCGGTTATTACGTCATTGCCGTGAACAGCTTTTCACTGGATCAGGATCCCGACGCGACGGTCAACGTGAGCGTGACAATCGGAGGGACGGTCTACACCTTCCCGTCACATACGTTCACCACGGCAGACAGCGACGGCCTTGACCCGAGTAGTTGGTATCGGGTGACCGATCTGCAGTGCGCCTCGGACAGCAACTGTACTTTCGTAACGCCGAATACGGCGTTGCAGGTGCATGACACGGTGGGTGACTTTAAGCCCAAGCTGAAGAAATAGTTTCATGGGTTGTTTAATCGGGCCCCGGATCCGCTCCGCCTCAGGCGGAAGGCGGACCTCCGGGGCCCGATTTGTTTTTTCTTGATTTCGAAATTCTATCCGACTATACTCTGGCCTCAATTGCCATGAGCATCCCAAAACAGTTGCCATTCATCTTCATCGTTCTGATCATTCTGATCAGCCTGTCTCCCTCGCACGCACACGCGCAATTGGGGGCGATCGGGGGGGTGGGAGAAGGAGCGGCTGCGACTCCGGTCACTACGATGACGGGGGAACCCCTCTTTGGAGAGGGCAAGGGGGCTCTGGCTGCCGCATACATCTATACACGCTTCACGCGCTCTTTCGATGAGGATATCGAGAAATTCAATAGCGTTTTCGGCACGGCCGATCCAAACCGTGCGCTCGAAGTCAGCCAGAAGGTTTATATTCTGGCCTATGGAATCACGGATCGCTTCAATCTTCAACTCTCGGTTCCAACCATTAGTCTGCGGGTAAAGGGAACCAACACGACCACGGGGGCAATCGAAGAGGATGAGCTTCACGGGATCGGCAATACCAGCGTCGCGTTAAAATATCAATTTGCCCGATCTCCGAAGTTGGCGGCTCAGGTGACCTGGATCACCCCCAGCGGTTTTGAGCCGGCCGTTTCGACCGACGCGAACCGCGCCCGGATGGATCTGGCCGGCTCCTTCCATACCTCGTTGGCCGATATCCATATCCAGGTCGGTTATGTTTATGTCGGCAAGGACCGCGCGGATCGGGATCTCTCGGATGGCGCACTCGCTAATATAGCCCTCGCCCGTTTTATCGGGGGATCGGCTTTCACGGCGGCGCTTGAACTGAACTGTTTCCGTACCGGGGGGGTGCTGGATCCCAAATTTGACAGCCCCGCTCAGACCGCCCTGGATATCAGTCCCGGTTTCAGAGTCAAGGTGAAGGATAATGTGGACATCATCTCCTCCGTCCGCATCGCCTTAATCAACGATGTGGCCTTAGGCTACGACACGTCCTACCTGTTCATGGCCGGTTATTCTTTCTGATCTTCTCTCCGTTCGTTTGCTCTTTCCCGCTCATTTCTGTATAATTTGACGCTGCCGGAATGGACTTTTTCTCCTCCGGAAACGGATCTCACGTGGCCAAACTGTTCTCGGACAAATACGAAATCATCGAAGAGATCGCCAGCGGCGGGATGGGGGTCCTGTACAAGGCCAACCAGCTCAATCTGAACCGCGTCGTGGCGCTCAAGGTTCTCCACACCCAGTTCACCTCCGACCCCAGCTTCATCAAGCGGTTCGACCGCGAGGCCCGCGCGATGGCACGGCTGGACCACCAGAATATCATCCGCGTCTACGACGTCGGCCAGCACGAAAATTCCCATTACATCGTGATGGAATTCTTCCCCGGAAAGGATCTTCGGTGGATGACGGTCGAGAAGGGAAGTTTCACGCCGGAGGAGACGGTCGAGATCACAATCCAGATCGCCGAGGCGCTGGCCTTCGCCCATGAGCATGGGATCATCCACCGGGACATCAAGCCTGGAAACATCATGATCAGCGACCGCAAGGTGGTCAAGGTGGGCGATTTCGGAATCGCGGCCGCGGCGGATGAGGTGAGCCTTACCGCGACCGGCCAGGTGCTGGGAACGCCGGAATACATGGCGCCGGAGCAGGCCAAGGGCGAGTCGTTTGACGGCCGCGCCGATCTTTATGCGCTGGGTCTGGTCATGTACAAAATGCTGACCGGCTCCTCCCCCTATGAAGGCCTTTCAAAAATGGCGATCGTGGGGAAGCTGATCTACGAGAAAGAAGACTCCACGCTCATTTATAAACAGCCCGTCTCAAATCAACTCCAGCAGATCATACTGAAGCTCATCAAAAAAGATCCTTCGCTTCGTTATCCGAATGCGCGGGCACTGATAGACGATCTTAATGAGCTGCGCGAGGCGCTGATTGTCGAGTCGGCCCAGCGGAAGCTCCGGCTCAAGGGCGGCCCGCCTCAGGCGGGGGCCGAGGCCACGGCCGCTCTTGACACCTCCACCGCTTCCAAAGAGGCCGTGACGTCGTCTTCGGCGATCCCGGCAAGTCCCGCCGCGTCCGGAGAAGCGACCGCGACGCTCCAAAGGACTCCCGAAATGGCGGCGCAAACGTCCGATCCGACGGGTGTGACGGCCGTTCCCAAATCGAACCGATCCATGGCGATCGGGATCGGAGCGGCCGCTTTGGCGGGCGCTCTGATCGTTTACGGGTTGTGGCCGGCCGAACAAGCGCCGCCGGTGTCCGCGCCGCCTCCTTCCGCGTCCCTTCCTTCGGAACCGACCGTGAAGAACGAGATTCCGGTCTCAACCCCGCCGATGGAAAGCGCCCCGTCTGTTGCAAATTCATCGGCGAGTCAGAGTTCCACGGCGGATCTTTCAAAGAAGGAAACGCCATCGGTCCAGCCGAAGACCGACCGCCCGATACAGAAGCCGGCGGCCGACGGGAAACCGTCTGAA
>JACQHO010000070.1 GCA_016198945.1 Nitrospirota bacterium
ACAACGAGTTTTGCTCCCCGTCTTTGGAGGAAGCGATCGAAGCCATGATCACCGATGGGGTTCAAGAAATCACGGTCATCCCTTCGATGATGACGCCGGGGGGCGTCCATTCCGAGGTTGAAATTCCGAATATTCTGGAAAAAATGCGCTCCGGCCATCCTGACATAAAGATTCATTATGCCTGGCCGTTTGACCAGAGCCGGGTCGCCCGCCTGCTGACCGAGCATCTCGACCGCTCCTGAGTTGCAGTCCTCTCCCTCAACCGTCATTGACAAAACATCCTCTATTGAAGTAACCTTGCTTGCTTTATTCAACCCATGAGACGAGTCGTTCTATGTCCGGAATCCGAGGGATACAGCTCAGCCAATCCTACCGCCACTACCAGGTTTTGAAGGACGTTTCGTTTGAGGTGGCGCAAGGAGAATGTTACGCGTTGTTCGGTCCGAACGGCGCCGGAAAGACGACCCTCCTCAAGCTGCTGGCGACGCTTCAGAAACCTTCTTCGGGACGGTTCGAGATGATGGGCCATGACGGCATCCGGGACCGGAACCGAGTCCGCGAATTCCTCCTGATGATCGCTCACGGATCCTATCTCTACGGCGAGCTGGATGCGGTCGAGAACATCCGGTTTGCGCTGGCGCTTCGCGGCCTCTCCCCCGACGCCCGGGAGATCAAGACCGCGCTGGACCGGGTCGGGATCGGGGCCTTTGCGGATTTCAAGATCCGGTACTTCTCGGAAGGAATGAAAAAGCGGCTCTCGATCGCCAAGGCGATCCTGATCCGGCCCAAAGTGCTTTTGATGGACGAGCCCTACTCGTCCCTGGATGAGCGCGGCATGAAGCTCATGAACCAGTTCATCCGGGAGAGCACCGGACAGGGGGCGTCCGTACTGATGACCTCTCACAACCGCGTTCAGTCGGCCGAGGTGGCCGGCAAAGCCGGCGTTCTGTTTCAGGGGACGCTGCGGGACATCGCCGTGAAGGACCTGGCCGCCGCCCATGAACTTTTTTAACGTCATCCGATGGCTCGCCTGGAAAGACCTGCTCAGCGAGATGCGGAGCCGGGAGAACATCTCCTCGATGTTCTTCTTCGCGCTGATCGTCATCCTGATATTCAGCTTCAGCTTTTCGACCGACCAGCAGACGGCGCGGGAATTGATGCCGGGGATCATGTGGGTCGCCTTTGTCTTTACGGGAATCATCGGCCTGGGAAAATCCTTCACGGCCGAGCTGCAGAACGACTGCCTGGAAAATCTCCAGATGAACCCGATCCCGCGCGGGGCGATCTATCTGGGCAAGCTTGCCAGCAACCTTTTATTCATGTTGATCGTCGAGCTGATTTTATTCCCGCTGTTCGTGATCTTCTTCAACCTGGACGTTTTTGAAAAGATTCCATTGTTTGTGCTAATATTGATCGCCGGAACGCTGGGGGTTTCGTCGGTCGGCACGCTTTTTTCGGCCATGACGGTCCAGATCCGGGCGCGGGAGGTGATGCTTCCGATCCTCCTTCTGCCCTTGATCGTGCCGGTCATGATCGGCGCCGTGGAAGCCACCGGAGGCCTCCTGCGGGGGGACCCGATCTCGTTGTACCGGCCATGGATCGAGCTGCTGATTGTTTTTGACGTTATCTTCACGATCGTTTCTTTTTGGGTGTTTGAATTTATACTGGACCATTAACCGGGAGGGGGGACAGATTTGAAATCTGTCCCCAGCCATGATGATTCGCTGGATACGACGATTCGAAGGTTGGTTTGGAGCGGCCGGAGCGGTCTTCATCGCGATCGGCCTCTATTACGGCCTGGCGGCCTCCCCCCCGGATTCTTATCAGGGCGAGGTCGTCAGGATTATGTACGTCCATGTTCCCTTCGCCAGCACCTCGATGACATGCTACGGCGTGCTGACGGTGGCCAGTCTGTGGTATCTCTGGAAACGGGATCCGTTGGTTGACAATCTGGCCCATGCCTCCGCGGGAATCGGCGTCTTCTTCACGGCCGGGGCCCTCTACACCGGATCCATCTGGGGCAAACCCACCTGGAACACCTGGTGGACCTGGGATGCGCGGCTGGTCTCATTCACCATCCTGTTGTTGATCCTGATCGGTTACCTCATGCTCCGCACCTTTATCGAGGACAGGGAACGGGAGGCGCGTTACGCCGCCATCCTCGCGATCGTGGGGGCCGTGGATCTTCCCATCGTTCATTTTTCGGTCGAATGGTGGCGTACGCTGCACCAGCCGCTTTCGGTCTCCCAACGCGGGATCGCCATCGCCGGGGTGATGCTTTATCCGCTCATCTTCATGTCCATCGGCTTCTATCTGCTTTTAACCTATATGATCGGAGTCCGCACGCAGATGCTCTATCTCAAACAGCTTCTGGAGGCCAAACGGGGCCGATTGCTCGGGGAGGTCCATTCGTGAGCGGCGGCCGATGAAAGGGTTGTATCTACGCTGGGCAGGACTGCTGGCGGCGGGTCTTGGGATCGTCGCCGTCGGCGCGCAATACTACTACCGCGACGTGCGTCCGATGATGCCCGACCAGGTCGTGAGTCGGCATCCTGCCGGACCGGTTCGCATGCTGGGAATGGTCGAGGCGGGAAGCCTTGTGAAGGACGATGCCCCCGCTCCCGTCCTGTTCTCGATCACCGGAAACGGCCGGCGGATCCCGGTCGTCTATGACGGCAAAGAAGCGGACAACCTCCGGGAACTCAAGACGCTGGTGGTGGTGGGGAACTGGGATGAGGCGAACGGGCGATTCCTGGCCCAAAAAATCGATCTCGTCCCAAACTATGGCTTCATCACGGCCGCATACCTGGTCATGCTCCCCCTGGCCCTTTTCCTTTTTATGATGGAACGACGGGTCCGGTTGTTGTATAATGAAATAAAAGAATCGAAGGTTTACGAATCGGAGGTCGGTCCATTTGAGTAAGGGCAAGAAGATAGGCCTGATTTTGAGTATCCTCGTAATCGCGGGGGGGTTGCTCTACCTTGGATTGGGCCAGTTCGGACAAAATCTCGTCTACTTCTTCACACCGTCGGAAGTGGTGGGATTCACGCCGGATTATTTCGGGAAAAAGGTCCGCGTCGGAGGGATGGTCGTCCAGGGCAGCCTGCAGGTCGTTCCCAACACCCTCAAGATGTCCTTCACCTTGACGGACGGTGAGGCCACCATCCCGGTGGATTTTGAAGGCATCCCGCCCGACCTTTTCAAAGAAGGCCAGGGCGCCGTCGTCGAAGGGTTTTGGGATACTCAGAAGCGGTTCCATTCCAACATGATCATGG
>JACQHO010000064.1 GCA_016198945.1 Nitrospirota bacterium
GGCATTCGGGATGAATTCGGACTTGGGATAAAGAGGAATCCCCATCTCCTCTTCGCTGGGGCCCCAGATCGAGTTGATCCTTTGAATCGCCAGCGCGCTGACCCCCCGGACCCGGTCGTCATCGGACCGGCGAAACAAAGCCAATAATGCCGGTTTTGAGGAAGGATGCGCAATCTCCCCCAGTCCCTGCGCGGCCGCCACCTGGATCTCGGAATGCTTCAGGCCCTGGATGAGGGCCTCAACCGCCAGTTTGTTTCCAATCTTCACCAGGGCCCGAACCGCCTCCTGTTGAAGATCCTGATCGTCTAAAAACCCCGTCAGGGCCGTCACCGCCGCGGGATCCCGGAGATAACCGACCGCCTTGATCGCCGACAGACGGATTCCGGAATCGGGATCCGTTTTTAAAATCTCCAGCAGCGCCGGTGTTGCCCGCTTATCCTTCATGTTGCCCAGCATGAAGACGGCGCCGGATTTCTTGGAGGTGTCCTGGGATTTCAGATCCTTTAAGCAGTCTTCGAAATCCCTGCAGGGCGACTGGGCGCCGGCCGCATTCCATAAGACCGGCCCCATGCTCATCAAAAAAACGATCAGCAGTCGATGAAAATAAATTTTCAACCCCGCCTCAACATTCCGAATAACCGCAGCCGTGACATTTCTGGCATCCTTCCTCCCGGGCCATCTGAACGCCGCACTTGGGACAGAGGTTTCCGGTCAGATGGAAGGCTCCCTTTTTTTCATGACCGTTTCCGGTGTCTTGAGGTTTGAGCCAGTGCTCGTCCATCGCGCGGGCGATGGCGTCGGCCAGCGACGAGACGCGCGCCTCGCCGAATCCGACGGACCGCGCCCCCCCGATGCCGCGCAACTGCTCCACCTCTTCTCGAACTTTTTCATAGCGCGAAAGGTAGGACGGCGTGCGCAGGTAGAGCGAGATCGACCGCCCCAGCGACTCGGCCATCGCCATGATGTCGCTGCCGGCCTTCCCGATCGTCATAAACACCTCGGCCGGACCCTCTTCATCGTCATTCATCGTGATATGGACCGTTCCCAGCGGCGTTTCCTTGCTCAAGGTGACACCGACCCGTTTATACGGGCGGGGCTTGACCTTTTTGGCCTCTTCCCGCGCCGCGCCCGCCCCGGACTCGGACTTCGATCTGGCCGACGTGCCGACATTCAAAACCTGCTCTTCCAGACAGCCGTCGCGGAAGACAGTGATGCCCAGGCAACCGACCCGATACGCCAGTTGATAGGCCTTTTTCACATCGTCCCGCGCGGCGGAATTGGGAAGGTTGATCGTCTTGGAAACGGCGTTGTCCGTGTATTCCTGGAACGCCCCCTGCATCTTGATGTGCCAGTCGGGCGAGATCTGGTGCGAGGCTTGGAACACGTCGCGAAGATCGGAAGGCACTTCCTCGATGCCGTCGATGTTCCCCTGCTCGCTGATCGTGTCCATCATCGCCGGACCGTAGAAACCCCGTTCCTTGGCGATCGCTTCAAAGACGGGATCCACAAAGGTCAGCTTTCGCTCTCCGGAGACATGACGGAAGGCCAGCGCAAACACCGGCTCGATTCCCGAGGAGCAACCCGCGATGATGCTGATCGTCCCGGTCGGGGCGATCGTCGTGACGGTGGAATTCCGCAGCGGCCGGCCGCTCCGGTAGATGCTGTCCGACCAGTTCGGAAAGGACCCGCGCGCCTCGGCCAGGCTTTCGGATTCGTCGTGTCCGATCTCGTTGATGGACTTCATCACCCGGCGGCCGAGTTGAAGCGCCTCCTCACTGTGATAAGGGATGCCCAGCCGGAAAAGAAGATGCGCCCAGCCCATCACCCCCAGACCGATGCGCCGATTGGCTTTGACCGCGGCATCGATCTCCGGCAACGGGTAGGGATTCACCTCGATCACGTCGTCCAGAAACCGGACCGTCGTCCGGACGGCCCGCTCCAGCTCCTCCCAGTTGATTTCCCATGCCCCGGCTTTTTTGTCGACAAAGGAAAGGAGGTTCAAGGAACCCAGATTGCAAGCCTCGTTGGGATAGAGCGGCTGCTCGCCGCACGGGTTTGTCGCCTCCACGGGACCCATCTTGGGAACGGGATTGGCCGGCCCTTGATTCATCCGGTCGATAAAAACAAGTCCGGGATCCCCGGTCTGCCAGGCCGATTCCACGATCTCATCAAAGACCTCGCGGGCATTGAGTTTGCCCACGGCCTTCCCGGAATGGGGCGAGATCAGGTTGTACTCCTTGCCCATCGAAACGGCCTGCATGAACTCCTCGGTCACGGCGACCGAGATGTTGAAATTGGTGATTTGTCGTTTCCGCTTGCAGAGCACGAACTCCATGATGTCGGGATGGTTGTAATTGAGGATGGCCATGTTCGCCCCCCGACGGGTCCCGCCCTGCTTGATGGAATTCGTCGCCGCGTCGAACACTTTCAAAAAACTGACCGGGCCGCTGGCCTCGCCCTGGGTGGTCGAGACCACGGACCCTTTGGCCCGCAACCGCGAAAACGAAAAACCGGTTCCCCCGCCGGACTGATGGATCACGGCGGCGTTCTTGATGGAATCAAAAATTCCGCGAATCGAGTCTTCGATCGGAAGGACGTAACACGCCGAATACTGGAGGCCGTTTTCCTTGCCCGCGTTCATCAGGGTCGGGCTGTTGGGCATGAACTGACCCCGGATCATCCGGTCATAAAACTGCGCCGCCACCTGCTCGACCTCGGCGGCGGATGCGCCCCAAATGGCCTCGGCCTTTGCAATCGCCAGGGCCACCCGCTTGAACATTCCGTCCGGAGTTTCCCGGAGTTTGCCGGCCTCCTTCCGAAGGTAACGCTCCTCCATCACCTTGATGGCATTGGTCGTCCACTGGCCGCGGCGTTCCCAGACAGCCTGCGTTTTCTGGGATTGACCTTCGCTCAAATCGGTCGCCGAAAAGCGCTTGGAGATTCGAGAGGAGCCCTGCATTTTCGTAGAATCGGCATTCTGTGCGATCTCCATAAATTCCTCCTTTTCCATTGGATCCCCTGGTCCGGCAGATCCGACCGACATGCCTGCTGCGAGCCTGTACTCGGCGGCTTGCCCTCGGCGTTTCGCAGCCGGGGATTGCAGCCGATGTGTCGCAGCAGGCAGATGGGAATGCAGCTTACCCCACTTGCTCCGCGTCTCGTTCGACTTCCCGTGAGGAAGCCGGCCCCGAAACGGTCATCCGATACGGTTTCGGATCAATGATCAACAACCGGCCGCGCTCATCCAGAAGGCCCCGGAGCTGTCCATCCCGATCCCGTACGGCATTTTCACCATTCAATCGTCCGAGCCATTCACCCCCGCGCAAAAACATCTCCGTTCCAACAACAAACGCCACCCAGTATCCTTCCGCATCATAGACATGCCTTGGAGTCATAGACTCTCCTTGTCGGGTCAGCACGCTTCTATATCATCATCCCGAAACAAAAAACCCCGTCAAGAGCGTTTCTCTTGAAACGGGGCCGACCCATCGATCACTGTCCGATTGTTTCATGCTTTGTACCCGCGATGAGCGTCACACGACTGTGTGAAATGTGTCAAGTGATATACCATTTGCCGTGAAACATGTCAAGAAAAAAATACCATATGCAGTGGCTAAATCAGCATTAACTCCCCATATATTGTGGACACTCTGGGGGAAGGCTGTGGATTGGCGGTGAGCAAAGAGGGGATGAGGGTTGCATTGACAAAGGGAAGAAATGAATGTTAGAGTGGAATCGTGACGACTTACAATAAAAAAAAGCTCGGACTTCTTCTATCAACACCCCCTCGGAACCCTAACCTTGAAACCGCGGTTCATCTGACCGAAACAGCCCTGACCGAACACGTCCAAGTTTATCTGTATCTCATTGATCAAGGCGCCTTGGCGATGGACGATCCCCGGTTGGATCACCTGATTGAGAAGGGACTGAAACTTTTCGTCTGCGCCTATGGCGCCGAGCGGCATCAGGTTCCGTTGAGCGGCAAAGCCACCCCGTGCGGCTTGGTTGTTCTGTCCGATCTGGTCAAGGGCTGTGATCAATTTATCTCCTTCAACTGATCTCCAAACCATGACCGATGCCATTCTGGTTCTGATCAAAAGCAATCCGCTCGAAAGTCACCGACCGGTGGAGGCGATCCGAATCGCTCTGGGTCTCGCCAGCGGAGACCATACGGTGGTGATCGTACTTCTCAGCCAGGCTCCGCTCCTGCTGGCCGATGACACGGAAGATCTGGTGGACGGGGATATTCTTCAAAAGTACCTGCCGACCTTTAAAGAAATGGGCCAGACGTTCTTGGTTGAGGAGGGTTCACTGCGCGCCCACCCGCTTAAGGATTCGGACTATAAGATCCGGCCCGTTTCGTTGGACGGGATTGCCGACCTCCTTCGCCAGGCCGGCCGATCCATCATCTTTTAACCGAGGCATGGAGTGAGTCGCATCCTTCATATTCTAAAAGAAACCAACCAACCGGAAGCCCTGACGATCATCGCCAAAC
>JACQHO010000066.1 GCA_016198945.1 Nitrospirota bacterium
GGCCATGGAGACACGGGCGTTGATTCCCACAAGGAGCTTCCCCGCGTCCCGCATGGGCTCCAGCGCCTGCAGGAGGTGGAACTTCGGCCGTTCGCGCACACGATCCGGAACGGCCTGGCCTCGATCATGACGGCGCATGTGGTCTACTCCGCGCTGGATCCCGATGCTCCGGCCACTCTTTCCAAGCGGATCATCACCGGTCTGCTTCGTGAGCGGATGGGCTTCAAGGGGGTCGTGGTGACGGACGATCTCGAGATGGCCGCGATCTCGGATCTGCACGGGCCGGGCGAGGCGGCCGTGAAGGCGATCGAGGCCGGCGCGGATATCGTTTTAATTTGTCACGACGAGGACAAACAGGTCACGGCGATGGAAGCCGTGGCACAGGCCGTGAAGAAAAAACGAATCAGCGAGGCCCGGATCGAGCAGTCCCTCCTTCGAATCCTTCAGATCAAGGAAAAATTCATCCTCCCTTATCATCCGGCCGACCCAGCCAAGATCAAAGAGGTTGTCGGCTGTGCCTCTCACAAACACCTTCTGCAGGAATTCAAAGAAAAGACCGAAGCCCCCGCGGCTGTCAAGACGACCTGAACGCCGGTTGAGTTGGTTTGTAAACTACGACTTCACAAGGTAGGCCGCGATCAGGACGATGACGAGGCCGAGGGCGAAAATCGTGTCGGAGACCCAGTCCGAGGCTCGCCCCGGCGGTTGCGATGAAGCCCCGGACGGGATCGCGCGCGCGGGAGCCATCCCGACGTCGTGAATCGCCGTCAGCCCGATCACGATCAGGACAAAAAGAAGCTTGAGCATCAAGACCGCCCCCCAGGCCGATTCCATCCGCGCCGACCCGCCTTCGTTGATCAGGAGGACGATGCCGGTCACCAGGAGCGTCGCGAGGCTGAGCCACCGAAGGGTTTTATAACGGGAGTCCATCCGGACGAGTATGCCGGTCAGGAGATCCTGACCCTTGGCCGGCGGGGAGATCCCCGCCAGGGAAGGTCTCAGCACCAGCCGGTGGAAAATCATGCCGCCGACCCAGGCCACGGCCGCGACAAGATGAATCCAGATCAGCAGGGTCGAAGGCAGCATGCTTATAACGTCACGATGTCGTACTGTTCGATGTGAAGGTTTGAGTCGGCCTTGATGATCACCTTTTTGTGGAACTCCCGCTCCAATTCCTCGATGCTCTGGCGCTCTTCGTCGTAGAGCAGATTGGCCACATCCGGATGAACGCCCATGACGATCTTTTTATTCCTGGGCGAACTTCCGATTTTTCGGATCTCGCGGAACAGCTCGTAGCAGACCGTCATGGCCGACTTGGTGTAGCTGCGGCCTTCGCAATAACTGCAGGGCTCGCACAGAATCCGAAGAAGATCCTCGCGCGTGCGCTCGCGCGACATCTCGACCAGGCCGAGCTCCGAGATGCGAAGAATCCGGCTCTTGGCCCGGTCCTTGCTCAGGGCCTCCTGCAGAACGTTGTAAACCTTCTCGCGGTTCCGCTCCCGTTCCATGTCGATAAAATCGATCACGATCAGCCCGCCGATATTCCGGAGCCGGAGCTGGTAGGCGATCTCCTTCACCGCCTCCAGGTTGGTTTTCAGGATGGTATCCTCGAGATGCCGCTTGCCCACGAACCGGCCGGTGTTGACGTCGATCACCGTCAGGGCCTCGGTGTGATCAATCACGATATACCCGCCGGATTTCAGCCAGACCTTCCGGCCGAGCGCCTTGGAGATTTCCAGCTCGATCTCAAGGTTTTCAAACAGCGGCTCCTCCCGGTCGTACAGCTCGACGCGCGAACTGAGATCCGGCATAAAGGTGTTGACGAATTCCCTGATCCGCTCGTATTCCGCCTTGGCGTCCACGATCAAACGGTCCACCTTGTGGGTGAACAGGTCCCGGATCGTGCGGAAAATCAGGTCGAGGTCGTTGTGCAACATGGCCGGGGCCGAGAGCGTTTCTTTTTTCTTCAGGGTATTCTTCCAGACCAGGTCCAAAAAGGCCATGTCGGCCCGGACCTCGTCCTCCGTCATTCCTTCGCTGACTGTCCGGACGATGTATCCCGATCCCGGTTTCCGGAGCCGGTAGATCAGGTCCTTGAGGCGGCCGCGCTCGTCATCCCTCCCGATGCGCCTCGAGACGCCGACGTGATTGACGTTCGGCATGAAAACCAGGTACCGACCCGGCAGCGAGATGTACATCGTGACGCGCGGGCCCTTGGTTCCCATGGGCTCCTTCGTCACCTGCACCATGATTTCCTGGCCTTCCTGCAGCAGGTCCTCGATGGACTTGCTCCCGCGGCGGGGCTTCGGCCGCCTCGGCGGGCGGGTTTCGGTTTCTGGGGATTCGCGCTCGGCGGTTTCTTCGACCGCCGGCGTTTCCTCATCCCCTCCGCCGACCGCGTCTGAAGGCGTCATCGGCTCGGCTTCGGCCGCCTCGGCGGTTTCCGCGACATCGGCGCCTTCGGGCGGTTGCGGCGCCTCTTCTGTTTTTTCCTCTTCCTCCTCCAGAAACCGGGCATAGTCGTCCGTCTGAGCGGTGATATCGTCGACATAGAGAAACGCGGCCCGCTCCTGCCCGATGTCTACAAAAGCGGCCTGCATGCCGGGCAGAACCTTCACGACGCGGCCTTTATAGACGTTTCCGACGATTCCCTGATCTTTGCGGCGATCAATGTAGAGCTCCGTGAGCACCCGGTTTTCCAGAACGGCCACTCGGGTTTCTTCACGTGCGGCGTTAATGACGATTTCATTTGCCATCTTGATTTCCTCTAAATACGTGCTGGGGACAGATTTTAAATCTGTCCCCTCTTTTTTAATAAAATAGCATAAAGCGGCGCATTTTGATATTCAATAACAGGCCCAGTCCGGCCATGGTGGTCAAGATCGAATTCCCCCCGTAGCTCATCAGCGGCAGAGGGATCCCGACGACCGGCGCCACGCCCAGGGTCATGCCGATATTCACGGCGAGGTAGAAGACCAGGACCGAGACGATGCCGGCCGCCATAAAGACGCCCAAAAGATCCTTGGCCTTGGAGGCCACGTCAATTCCCCATCCGATTAGAAGAAAATACAGAATCAACAGCAGGAAGACGCCCACAAACCCCCACTCCTCGGCAAAGACGGCGAAGATGAAATCGGTATGACCTTCCGGAAGGAAATTGAGCTGGCTTTGCGTCCCGCCGAACAGTCCCTTGCCGAACCATCCGCCCGACCCGATCGCGATTTTTGACTGAAGGGCGTGATAGCCCCGGCCCATCGGATCCAGCGCCGGATTGGTGAAGGCGATGAGCCGGTTCCGCTGATAGGGTTTCAGCGCGTTCCAGAAAATCTCCCAGACGAATGGAAAGGCCATCAGCGATATGAGAATCGAGAAGCCGACCGTCCTGGATCGCAATCCGATTAAAAAAACCAGGACCGTGAAGATGAACAACAGAACCAGGGCCGTCCCCAGATCCGGCTGTTTTAAGACCAAGAGCAGCGGAACGGCCACCCACAGACCCGGAACGATCAATTCCTTCAGGCTCAAACCCTGGAGCCGGGTCCGGGTCGAGAAATAGCGAGCCAGAACCAGAATCACGAAGAGCTTGATCCATTCGGACGGCTGAACATCAAAAAAGCCGAGCGACAGCCACCGTTGCGCGCCCATCCCGGTCCGCCCGACCAGAAGCACCATGACCAGGAGAATCACGCAGCCGGCATATAGAAAGAGGCTCCATCGGGCGATCTCGTGATAATCGATGGAGGCCGCGATAAAAAAGACGATCAGACCCAGCGAGATCCAGATCATCTGCTTGGCATAAATGGGCAGGTGTGATTTGGATGAAACGGCATAGGTGACGGTGTAGATCGACAGCACCCCGAGACTTAAAATCGAGAGCAGAACGACCACGAACCAGCCGTCAAAGCTGCTGATGAATCTCCGGTCCAACATTCTTGAGATACTCCTCAATCACCCGCTTTGCCGGAGGGGCGGCCGTCTCTCCGCCGTGGCCTCCGTTTTCAATGAGGACCGCCACCGCGATCTGCGGATTCTCGACCGGCGCGAAGGCAATGAACCAGGCATGATCTTGAAACTCCTTGGGCAGGGATTTCGTTTCAACGCCCGGTTGGATTCCAACCACCTGCGCCGTCCCGGTTTTCCCGCCGATCGAAACCATTTTCGACCGCGCGGCGCTGCCGGTGCCGTGCGGTTCCGAGACCACCCCGCTTAAGGCCTGTCGGATCAGGTTGAAGGTCTCCCCGGCCATCTGGACCTTGCCGATTCGAACCGGCGGAAACTCAAACAGCCGTCCGGTGGCCCGGTCCCGGATCGCCTTGATCAGGTGCGGCTGATACCGATCGCCCGCCATGGCCACGGTGGCCATGAGGCTTGCCATCTGGACCGGCGTCACGGTGACGAACCCCTGTCCGATCGAGACCGACAACGTCTCTCCGGGATACCAGGGCTCTCCCTTGGCGCGGTTTTTCCATTGGGGGGTCGGGATGTTGCCCGATTTCTCGGAGGTCAGCTCGATCCCGGTGGGCCGTCCCAATCCGTAGCGGAACGCAAAATCGGCCAGACGTTCGATGCCCACCCGTCTTCCCACCTCGTAGAAGAAGACGTCGCAGGATTGGACGATTGCGGAGTGCAGATCCATCAGGCCGTGGCCGCCCCTTTTCCAGTCCTTGTAAATCCGTCTGCCGAAAAGCATCCCTCCGGTGCAGTTGATCTCTTCCTCCGGCGTCACTTCCTTTGTTTCGAGAGCCGCGGAGGAGACGACCAGTTTGAAGGTCGATCCCGGTGGATACTGACCCTGCGTGGCGCGATTGGTCAGGGGATGTCCCGGATCGGAGGAAAGCGCCTCCCATTCGGCGGACGACAGACTCTGTGAGAGTTGATTCGGATCGAAGGCGGGGCGGCTGACCATCGCCAGGATTTCGCCGTTGCGGGGGTCGATCGCCACGATCGTTCCGGCATCCTTTCCAAGGGCCTCTTCCGCGGCCTTCTGGACCTTGAGATCGATCGTCAAATAGAGATCGTTGCCCGATGCCGGTTCCTGAACGCGGAGGACCTTCATCTCATGCCCGACGGCGTCGACTTCGATGATTTTTTGGCCGACCCGGCCGCGGATATGAGCGTCATAGGTTTTTTCGATGCCGTTTTGACCGACCGACGTTCCGGGAAGGACGCCGCTGTTTTCCGGAGTCTGAAGCTGCGCCGGGGAGATCTCTCCGACGTATCCGAGGAGATGCGCCGCAAGCGGGCCGTAGAGATAATTTCGCTGCGGCTCGGGCGCCAAAAGCGTTCCGGCGAGGTCCAGACGGTGAGACTCGATCATCCCCACTTCCTTGAGCGACAGACCCTCTTTGATCCTGACCGGCATGTACGGCACAAAGTTCTTGCGGGATCGAATCTTGCGCTCCAACTCGTCACGGTCCAGTTGGATCAGACCGGCCAGCCGGTCGAGCAGGGCGTTTTTATCCGCGATGTCCTCCAGCACCAGATAGAGGTTGAAGCTCGGTGAATTGTTCGCGAGCAATTCGCCGCGGCGGTCGAAGATCAGCCCTCGGGGCGGCTGGATATAGACCACCCGGATGCGGTTGCTCTCGGACTGTTCTTTGTAGTAACTTCCCTTCGTGATCTGGAGGTACCAGGCCCGCAGCAGCAGCGATAGAAAGATTACGACAATCCCGATCATCAGATAACCCAGGCGGCCCTGAATCTCTTGGGGATTATCGGAGGATGTATAAAGGTCCATGCCGGATGCTTACCCTAAACGAGGTCGAAATGGAGACGGATCCGTCCCGTGCTTTACGGTGTTCAGCCGGGCCATTCCGGCCCAAAACAACATTCCCCCTGCGACGGTATTGTACAACGCTTCGGGCAGCATCGTCCAACGGAAGGCGTCCATTAAAACCACCCCGCCCAGAAGCCATTGATGGAAGAAAAAAACCATCATTCCG
Source organism: Nitrospirota bacterium (assembly GCA_016198945.1). Taxonomy (GTDB): domain Bacteria; phylum Nitrospirota; class Nitrospiria; order JACQBZ01; family JACQBZ01; genus JACQFA01. The sequence continues at coordinate 5,943 of JACQHO010000066.1, forward strand.
GAGAAGATCGACAATAAAAACACGATTCCCATCGTCAGGATGGCCGTGATGTTCAGAAAAAACCGTCCCAGCAGTCCGGACAGCAGTCCCACCATGGCCTGGACGGCAGTGGTGAGACCCAAAGGCCCTCCCGAGAAGAAGTCCAGCATCATCCCCGTTGCCAATCCGGCCGCCAGGCCGTTGATTTCCCCCGCATAGAAACCGGTGAAGTAGACCAGAAGAAGCGGAAGATTCGGTTTGACGGAATGCAGACTGATCCCGTGCAGCCAGGTGGTCTGGACCGGGACCAGCAACAGGATGATCATAAAATAAATCCACCGGTTCATTTTCGGTTTCCGAATCCTCCCTTCGCGTCCGGGCGGGGCGGTCCGTCGAGCGAGGTGATCACCAGGACTTCCTCCAGGGTTGAAAAGTCCACGCCGGGGATCACCTCGGCTTGTTGGAAAAGGTCCAGGTCTTTTTTGGCGGGCCGACCGAGCGTGCCGATCAGAAGCCCCTTGGGAAAACTGCCCGTCAGGCCGGACGTCAAGACGAGGTCGCCCTCCTTCGCCTCCGACAGCAGTGAAAGATATTTCATCCGCGCCAGCCCCTTCTCCGTGCCTTCCACCAGTCCTTCATCCCGGGTGCGCTGAACGAGAGCGGCCACGGCGCTGTTTCGGTCGGTCATCAGGAGAATTTGGGAAACGGCCGGCTCCGCTTTGATCACGCGCCCGACCACGCCGGCGGGCGTGATGACGCCCATCTCGACCGCGACGCCGTCCCGACGGCCTTTATTGATCAGCAGCGTTCGGTACCAGTTGGACGGATCGCGCCCGATGACGGCCGCAGTCACGGCGCGATAGTCCGCCTCCGTCTTGAGATCCAGAAGTTGAAGAAGTCGTTCATGGGCCTGGGCAGCCTCCTGAAGCCGGATCGTTTCATTCTGCAGCCGCGCCAGATCCTGCTTCAATCGTTCATTTTCACGCCGGACCGAGACCAGGTTGATGTATCCATTCCAGATGTTTCCGAATCCGCCCCCGATCCAGGCCATGCCCTTTTGCAGTCCGGAGATCAAAAACACCACGGGGCGGCCGAGAAAATAGATGGGACGCTTCTGCATCTCTGGAAAAAGGAGGGCGGTGACCAGAAGGACGATCAGAAACAGAATGATGAACCGTCTGTAATTTATAATTTGCCGAAGCATGGCCTTTTTGCTTGCAGGGGCTACTGCGACATGATGGTTACTTTTTTGAGCAGATCGAGCTCATCCAGGACCTTGCCCGTTCCCAGCACCACCGTCGTGAGGGGGTTTTCGACCGTGATCACCGGCAGATTGGTTTCTTCCCGAAGACGGACGTCCATGCCCCGAAGCAGCGAGCCTCCGCCGGTCAGCACGATGCCCCGGTCAATAATATCTCCGGCCAATTCGGGCGGGGTGTTTTCCAGCGCCACCTTGATGGCGTTCACGATCGCGCTGATCGGCTCGGCCAAGGCCTCCCGGATCTCGCTGTCGTCCATCACCAATGTTTTGGGAATCCCCGAGATGAGATCCCGGCCCTTGATCGTGATCGTCCTCCGCTCCTCCAACGGAAACGCGGACCCGATTTCAAACTTGATCTGCTCCGCCATCGGCTCGCCGATCAAAAGATTGTATTTTCGTTTGATGTAGTTCATGATCGCCTCGTCCATCTTGTCCCCGGCGACCTTGACCGATTCGCTGTAGACGATTCCGGCCAGGGAGATGACGGCCACATCGGTCGTCCCGCCGCCGATATCCACCACCATGTTTCCGGACGGCTCGGCGATCGGAAGACCGGCCCCGATGGCGGCCGCGACGGGCTGTTCGATCAGGTAAACCTCGCGGGCGCCGGCGAGCTGCGCCGAATCCCGCACGGCGCGTTTTTCGACCTGCGTGATCCGGGAGGGAACCCCGATGACGATCCGGGGGCGGACAAAGGCGCTGCGGTTGTGCGTCTTCGTGATAAAGTGGCTGAGCATCTTCTCCGCGATTTCGAAGTCCGCGATCACGCCGTCCTTCATCGGCCGAATGGCGACGATATTGCCGGGCGTCCGGCCCAGCATCTTTTTGGCCTCGGCCCCGACGGCCAGGACCTTGCTCGTTTTTTTATCGATGGCCACCACGGAGGGCTCATTGATGACGATCCCTTTTCCCTTCAAGTAGACGAGGGTGTTCGCCGTGCCCAGATCGATCGCCAGATCGTTCGAAAACCATCCCAGAAAATCGTCAACGACGCCCACGCCGTCCTCCTTTCATAAAATTATAGGGGCTCGCGTCGCCCCCTCCAC
>JACQHO010000079.1 GCA_016198945.1 Nitrospirota bacterium
AGTCGCTGCGGTTGATCATAGGATCGATATAGTATCCGGCCGGCCCAAACGGCGAGCGGAAGACTTGCCAAGGCCAGCAGTGTCCAGACCGGCAGGATTCCGAACGCCACCGGAAGGACAATGCCCAGATAGGCCGCGACGAGGATCGCGAAGTAACCTTTGACCGCCCGCTTCCGCCCCATCCGCACGATCCAGTGCCGCTTCCCGGCCGCCGCGTCCGATTCGGCGTCCGGAAACTGATTGATGTAGAGAATGCCCGCGACGAGAAATCCGATGGGCAGCGAAAGGAAGAAGACCGGAACGGTCAGGGTGAGCGAATAGACGTAATAACTCCCCATCACGGCCAGCGGACCGAGCAGGATCCCCACGAGCGGCTCGCCCCACCCCCGATATCCGAGCTTCAACGGCGGGGCGGTATAAAAAAAGCTCAGCAGGATTCCCGGAAGGCCGAAGAGGAGCAGTTTCCAGTCGCTGCGAAGAATCAGGTACAGCCCCAGCGCGACCGCCAGTGAATAGGAGAGCATCGCCGCGATCAAGACCGCTTCCGGCGAGATATGTCCATCCTGGATGACCCGGCTTCCTCCCGAAAACAGGGTGGGGCGAGGGTTTCGTTCGTCCGCGCCGCTCCTGTGGTCGAAGTAATCGTTCGAAAAGTTGGCGCCGACATTGATCGCCGCGATCGCGACTGCAATGATCCAGAACAACCCCCAGAAAAAGGTCCCGTCCCGATAAGCCAGGGCCGAGCCCAGTGCCGCCGGAATGAGGGAGGCCTGGAGAAACGGAACCCGCATGGCCCGAAGCCAGAGCGCGATCGGCCTCATCGGACGGCTCTCCTGTTTAGAAATTCAGCATCAGTTCGACCACGGCCGATTTGTCCGTCACGTCTTCCGCCGGGGCGGCCTGCTCGGTCGTCTTGAGCGCCCCCTCCACAGCCAGCCGCAGCCAGTCCTGCAAGGGCCGCACGACCCCCACCGTGATCGTGGTGGTCCGATCGTCCTTCGACTTCGAGTCGCTGTTGGGATCCACGAAATCATAGCGGGCCAGCGCCGTGAGTTCGGCCGGCGCGATGTACTGCTCGAGCTCGACATAATAGGCGTTCCCATCGATGCTGTCGGCGCCCGCGGCGGCCGGATCATCAGCGCTTTGGATATAGCCTCCCTGTATTTCGAACCCGACCGGCAACACGCCTGCGAAGGTCGCGCCATACCGCTGGAACCCGAAACGGCTCGTTGCGGGCAGCGCCGGATCCGAATGATAGGTTCCCGAATAATAGAGCAGCGTGAAGCCCGAGGCCCGATCATCCAATATCTGCTCGAACGCCAGCATGTAATCCTTCTGGGCGTCGATATCGCTTTCGCCGCCCGCGCCCGCGTCATTCACCCCGTTCGTGACCTGGACAATCATTCGGGATCGTTCCGGCATCACGGGCAGCTTGAAGACATGGGCTACTTCGACGCCCCGTTGATCCGTTCCCAGCTTGAATTTGACGCCCTTCGTCAACTCGGCGTCCCGGATTTTCGGTGTGCTGATCCCGGTTGGACGATCAAACCCGCCGAACCCGACACGGGACAGCGTATGAAATTGGCCCACTCGAAGCGTGGTGAAGTGCTCGGAGTTTCCCCACACCCCCGAGACGGAGGCCACCAGCCCGATCGCGTCCTCCGCCTCCCATTCCAGCTCGGCAAATCCGGCGTAGTTTTTCCCGACGGGTCCGCCGTAGAAAAAGGTGGTGTCATTCCACAGGAACTGATTCGTGTCCCGTTTTGTGTCGTCCTCAAAATTAGCGTAGGCGTACCGACCGCGCCCGCGCACCGATAGATAATGGCCCACGTTCGCCGCATTGATGTCCTGATTGAATTCATCAGGCATCCGATAGCCCGCCTGCCGGAATTGATGTCCCAGTGTGTTGAGCCTCGGCGGCGCGGGATAGTGGCACATCGAGCAGGGCTGGTCGTACTTGCGCGCCCAGGCCGGGATCGCATGGGCCTCGCTCGACCAGATAAAATCCATCCCGACCAGACTCATCAGGAAGATCCACAACGACAACAATAAGCGCGCTTGCTTCATCTTATCCCCCTTTCGTTTGATTAGGCTGCTTGGATGGTCCGATCCCCTTCTAATCTCCGATTTCCCCGAACGCGTCGATCGTTTCGGCCCTGCCCCCGTAAAAAGCGTGATGGATCATCCGGAGCAGTAGATCGTTTCTGGATTCGAGGTTCGCGCTCACGCCCAGAAAGATCTCCCGCAATAATTTATAGACCAGCGGCGGCCGCTCCTTTTCCATCTCGTCATACGCGTATTTATTGAGCAGGATCATCCGTCCGTTTTCGAGAAGCTGGGCCCGGGCCGCATGCCGGCGTTTTTCGAAGAAGGAGAGTTCCCCGAAAAATTGCCCCGCGCGAAGACGGGCGACCACCTGACGATGGCCGGTCGGCATCTCCCGGGTGATCTCGACCGATCCCTTCTCGATGATGTAGAGGACGCCGGAGACCTCCTCTTCCTGATACACGAACTCCCCCTTGCGGTAGTCCCGTTCCGTCAGCGCGCTGGAAAGGGCCCAGAGTTCGTCCCCGGTCGTTTCACGAAAGAGAGGGATCCGTTTGAGATCCTCAACCGTGGTCCTGGTCAGCATGGCCTTGCCGTCCTTCCGGTGTCGTCTTAATGCTCCCGCTCATCGGGCATCTCGATCGCCCCGGCCTTGCCTCCGTAGAAGGCGTAATGGATCATCTGGAGGAACATACCATTCATGGAGTCCAGATTGGCCGTGACGACCAGGATGATCTCCCGCAGGAGCTTGTGGACCAGCAGCGGCTGCTCCTTCTCCATCTCGTCGTAGACAAACCGATGGAGCGTCGCCAGCCGGGTGTCTTCCACCGCCTGTGCCCGGGCCGCATGCCGGCGTTTTTCGAAAAAGGACATCTCGCCGAAAAAACGGCCGGTCTGCAGAAGCGCGATCACCTGCCGGTGGCCGGTCGGACCCTGCTGGGTGATCTCGACCTGGCCCCGCAGAATCAGGTACAGCAGGCCGGGGATCTCCTCTTCCCGGTAGATGAACTCCCCTTTGGCGCAGTCGCGCTCCTCAAGAAACCGGGCCAGATGCCTCAGCTCGTCTTCGGTCAGCTCCCGAAAAAGCGGGACGCGTTTCAGTTCTTCGAGGGTGGTCTTGGTCAGCATGGTTCCGCCTCGTTCCGTTTTTTATTTGGGATGCTTGATCGCGTCCCACGCCTTCACGTAATCAAATCCCTTGAAGGTCGGACTGTCCGGATTGTGGCAGCTCTTGCAGCTCTCCGGGTCCGGCTTTGCGATCAGGCCGGCGATCCGCGCCCCCTCTTTGTCTTTTTTGGGATGAATCTTGATGTAAAGGCTCCCCGGACCGTGACAGGCCTCGCATTGAATGCCTTCCGTTTCCGTCTTGACCTGCCGGGTCTGAGGATACCCGGTCACATGACAGGCGAGGCATTTCGGATCCTTCTGTTCCTCGGGCTTCAGGACTCCGAAAGCCTTTGCGTGTTCGCTCGCGCTCCAGACCTTATGCTGTTTCATGTGACAGAGCTTGCATTTGGCCGCGCCGACGTAGGTCGCCTCCTCGCCGGAGGCCCTTTGGACGAATCCGATTCCGATGGTCAGTAAGATTAGAACGGCCAGGCTCAGCATGATCCTCAGCGTGGTTCGCATCTCATCCCTCCTTTTAATCAAGACGTTGAAAAACAATCGTTTTCTTCAGGCTGTTCAAAAAGCTCCAGATGCGAGGCCGCAGGGACCGAGGAGACCGCAGCGTACTGAGCGGGTACGTGAGGATCTCCGAGGGACCGAGAACGAAGCAGATGGACTTTTTCAACAGCCTGTCGTCAGCAAATCCTCGGCAACTGCTCCCCCGACAGCATGTCCACCACACGGAAACCGCCGATCCGGCTCTTCATCACGACCGTGCCGGCATGATCGGGGACGACCTCTCCGATGATGACGGCTTCTTTTCCGAGCGGGTGCCGTCGCATCGCGCCCAACACGCGGTCGGCCGCATCGGGATCAACGAACGCGACCAGCTTCCCTTCATTGGCGACATAAAGCGGATCGAGCCCAAGAATCTCGCAGGCCCCCTTGACCTCCTCCCCGATCAGAATCCGGTCTTCCGTGATCGAAATTCCGACCCGGGCCGACTCGGCAATCTCATTCAGCGCGCTGGCCAGACCCCCGCGGGTGGGATCGCGAAGCACGTGGATATCCTTGCTCGCGTCGAACATCGTCGACACCAGGTCATTGAGCGCGGCCGTGTCGCTTTCGACCCGGCTCTCGAACTCCAGCCCTTCCCGCACCGACATGATCGCAATGCCGTGCGCCGCGATCGGCCCGTTGAGGATGATCTTGTCCCCCGCCGCGGCGCGTTTCGGGTGGATCTCGACGCCCGGTTCGATCAGGCCTACGCCCGATGTGTTGATGAAGATCTTGTCGCCCTTGCCCCGGTCCACGACTTTGGTGTCGCCCGTCACGAGCGACACGCCGGCCTTCCGGGACGCCGACTGCATCGAGAGAACGATCCGCCACAGGTCTTCCATCGGGAATCCCTCCTCGATGATGAACGCGGCCGAAAGGTAGAGCGGCCGGGCGCCGCACATCGCAAGATCATTCACCGTCCCGTTGACCGCAAGCTCGCCGATGTCTCCGCCGGGGAAAACAATCGGATTTACGACATACGAATCCGTCGTGAAGGCCAGCTTGACGCCGTTGAACGAAACGACCGCGCCGTCATGCAGCGGCTCAAGAAACTCGTTCTGAAACGACGGCAGAAACATCTTCCGGATCATCTGCTGCGTCAGCTTTCCCCCGCCCCCGTGGGCCAGAAGCACGCTCTTGTAATCCGTGATGGGAATGGGGCATGCCAACCCCGCTGCCATATCGATGCTTGTTTTCTCGTCCATATTCGCTCCGTCTTGATTTCAAATTTCAAATTTGAGATTTGAGATCCACCCTTTTAAAATGGTAATAGGCGGCGCAGGCCCCCTCGGACGAAACCATCGGCGCGCCGAGCGGAGATTCGGGCGTGCAGTGCGTCCCGAAGACGGGGCAGTCATGCGGCTTTTTCAGCCCTTGAAGCACGAGCCCCGCAATGCAAAGGGGGGATTCCTGCGCCTCGATGTCGCCGACCTCGAACCGCTTTTCGGCATCATACTCGGCATAGTCCCCCTTCAATCGGTAGCCGCTCATCGGGATCTCACCGATGCCGCGCCATTTTCGGTCGGTCGGCTCGAACACCTCCGACAGGAGCTGCCGGGCCGGAACGTTCCCTTCGCGCCGCACGGACCGCGCATACTGGTTCTCGACTTCGATGCGACCTTCCTCCAACTGCCGGACGGTCATGTAGATCCCTTGCAGAATGTCCACCGGCTCAAACCCGGTCACGACGATCGGCACGTGATATCGGGCCGCGATCGGAACATATTCCTCATACCCCATCACCGTGCAGACATGTCCGGCCGCAAGAAACCCCTGCACCAGATGGGTCTGCGACGAGAGAAGCGCCTCCATCGCGGGCGGGACGAGCACATGCGAGCACAAAATCGAAAAGTTTTTCAGGTCCAGCCGTTTCGCAAGCCAGACCGCCATCGCATTGGCCGGGGCCGTCGTCTCGAATCCGACGGCGAAAAAGACGACCTGCTTATCCGGATTCAGCGTTGCGATCTTCACCGCGTCAAGCGGCGAATAGACCATCCGCACGGCGCCCCCCTCCGCCTTCACCGTGAGCAGATCCCTGCTCGAGCCGGGCACGCGGAGCATGTCGCCGAACGAGGTGAAAAGGACGTCCGGGCGGGAGGCGACGGCGATCGCCTTGTCGATCATCTCCCGCGGCGTCACGCAGACAGGACATCCGGGGCCGTGCACCAGCGTGATCTCCTTCGGCAGGAGCGACTCGATCCCGAATTTGACGATCGTGTGGGTCTGCCCGCCGCAGACCTCCATGATCGTCCAGGGGCGCGTGGTGATCGCGTGAAGCCGCTCGGAATATTTCCGGGCGGTCGCTTCGTCGCGATATTCGTCAATAAACCGCATCGGACGGCCCTCCGGTGGATGATTGAAAACCCCGGTGATCCTCGGGCTCCGGGATCTTCAGCTCTTCCAAAGCGCCGTCGATCTGCTCGAACAGCTTGAGCGTCTTCAACGCCTCCGCCTCATCCATTTTGCTGATCGCGAAACCCACGTGGACGATCACATAATCGCCGACCTTGACATCCGGAATCCATTCCAGACAGACCCGCTTTTGGATTCCTCCAAAGTCGGCCTTCCCCATCCGGGGCTCGGCCGACTCCTCGATCTCCAGCACTTTTCCGGGAATGGCTAAACACATTGTAGGGATCCTCCATTCATTCCGCTTTGACAACCGCGACCGCGACACCGCCTTCGACGAGCACGTGATCCCCGACCTGCGCTTCGGGCAAGAGCAACATCGGCACGCGGATGAAAACGCCGTTGACGCGGACCTTTGCCATGTTCGTCCATCCGTCGGGATACAGTTCGACGATTTCCCCCGTCACCGGGTTCATCGGACCGCCTCCGCGTTTGGCGGTCCGGCCTTGACAAGATTTTTCACCGCCCGGTCTTCCCGAAGCGCAACCCATGCCTGACCCAACGCAATTCCCCCGTCGTTCGGCGGAACCCGCTGGTGCCAGTACGGACGAAGACCTTCCGTTTCGAGACGTCGAACCGTCCGTTCCGTCAGATATTGATTCTGGAAACATCCGCCGGTCAAAACCACCCGCTCTTCGCCGACCCGCTTCGCAACCTCCACGATGACCTCGGCCAGCGTGTTATGAAATTGAGCCGAGATCCGGGAGACCGGGACATCGCGCCGGACATCGTCAAGAATCCCCGACATCATCGGCTCCCAATCAATGATCAGGCGCTCGTCCATCTGAAATTTGAGATTTGAAATTTGAAACGGATACGCCGCCTCCGTCCGGTCGTCCCCGATCGCAAACTCCAGTTCCATCGCGGCCTGTCCTTCAAAGCTGACGCGCTGGCGAAGCCCGACAATCGAGGCGACCGCGTCAAACAACCGGCCGGCGCTGGAGGTGCGGGGCGAATGGACTTCCCGGTCCAGCATTGTACGAAGCACGTTCCGCTCGGAAGCCGCAAAGGATCGCAGCGGCGCCAGATCCTCCCGATCAAACAGGCGGCCGCCGAGGATTTCGTACAGCAGGCCTGCCGCCGTCCGTCTCGGTTCCTTGACGGCCGCCGGGCCGCCCGGAAGACGGAAGGTCCGAAGCGAAGCGACCCTGCGATATCCGTCCGCGTCCGTCAATAAAAATTCCCCGCCCCAGATCGTCCCGTCCGGGCCGTAGCCGGTGCCGTCCCATGAAACGCCGAGGACCGGACCTTCGAGTTCGTTCTCCGCCATGCAGGAGGCGACATGGGCGAAATGATGCTGGACGGCGGTGAGGGGCAGGCCCCGATCATGGGCGTACCGCGCGGAGGGATAGTCCGGATGCAGGTCGCAAACGATTTGTTCCGGTTGCGTATTGTATAATGATCGGAAGCTCGCAATCACCTTCCGGAAGGCCTCGAAGGCTTCCCGTGTTTCCAGATCACCGATATGCTGGCTGATGAAAATATTGTTTCCTGCTGTGAGGGCCACGGTGTTTTTCAAATGTCCACCCACTGCCAGCACGGCGGGGGCCGGTTCTTTGAGACGGATGGGAAGCGGCGCATAGCCGCGCGCGCGGCGCAGGACCAGCTCGCGGCCCATCATGACTCTCACCACCGAGTCATCCACATGCCGGACGATCGGACGATTGTGGACAAGGGACAGATCCGCGATGCCGCCCAAACGGTTCAAGGCCTCATACTCATCGGTGCAGATCGGCTCGTCCGAATTATTTCCGCTCGTGGCCACGACGGGGGAGCCCAGCTCGGCCATCAAGAGATGATGCAACGGGGTATACGGCAGCATGATCCCGAGATAGGGATTGCCGGGGGCGACGGAGGGGGCGATTTGAAATTTCAAATTTGAGATTTGAGATTTTCGACGCAATAACACGATGGGGGATTCGGGGGACAGCAGGAGCCGTTCCTCCATCTCCGAGACCTGACAGTCGGCCTGGATAGCCTCCAGGGACGGAACCATCAGCGCAAACGGTTTCTCTTCACGATGTTTTCGCTCGCGCAGGCGGGCGACCGCCCCCTCGTTTTCGGCGGCGACCATCAGATGGAACCCTCCGAGGCCCTTGACCGCGACGGTCTTCCCGTCACGGATCGCGTCCGCGGCTTCAAGCAGCGCCGTGTGGCCGCGCGATTGGACCTTTCCGGTCCCGTCCCATAACTCCAGGTGAGGCCCGCAGACCGGACAGGCATTGGGCTGTGCGTGGAAGCGACGGTCGAGCGGGTTTTCGTATTCCTCCCGACAGGACTCGCACATCCCAAATGCTTTCATCGTCGTCTTGGCGCGGTCGTAGGGAAGCGACTCGATGATCGTGAAACGGGGCCCGCAGTTCGTGCAGTTTGTGAAGGGATAGAGATAACGCCGGTTCGACGGATCGAACAGTTCCCGCACACAATCCGGGCAGGAGGCGATATCGGGGAGAACAAGGGCGGTCAGCGGCCCGTCGTCGTTGCTGGGACGGATCTCGAACCGGCCGAACCCGACCGGATCCAGAAAAGAAAACTCGAGGCTCTGAATGAACGACCGGGGCGGTTTTTCCTTTTCGATGCGAAGGAGAAATCCGTCCAGTTGAGGCTTGCTTCCCTCCGCCTCAATCACGACCCCGCGCGAGGAATTCATCACCCAGCCGGGCAAGCCCATCCCGGTCGCAAGCCGGCAAATGAACGGCCGGAACCCGACCCCCTGCACGGCGCCCCGGATGGTGATCTGAACGCGTTGGATCATCATGCCTCGGACAGTTCGACCTCGACCACATCCATCTCGTTTCCCGAAATCAACTCAACACCCGCATCTCCGCAGTTCGTACAGATGGTGATGTAACGGCCGGCCTCAAAACCGGAACCGCATTTCTTGCAGTAACAACGGATCGGCACATTTTTGATCATGAGTTTTGCGCCCTGCACGGCCGTTCCTTGGCTGGCCATTTCAAAACAGAACTCCAGCGATTCGGGGACGATGCGGTTGAATTCACCCAGCTTCAATGTCACGGATTTCACATCCCTCGCCTCGCCGGCTGGAAGATGTTGCCGCACTGTTTCAACGATGTTCCGCGCGATCGAGAGTTCATGCATGGCCGTCGACCTTCCGAGCCGGTTTCACTCCCAGGGCCTCAAGTTCCCCTGCCGCGGCATCGACCACGCGGGGAAGGGCTTCCCGGAGCACGGGAGTGAGATCGAGGCCGACCTCCCGGACCTCCTTCGGCTGAACGCCGAGGATCCGTGTCGGTGGGAGCTTTCCCAGAAACCGAGCCACCGACAGCAACTCGGCGATGCCGACCTCGTGGGCTGAAAAGAAGGGTCCCCGCCGCGCGGACAGATCGTCCGGACTCAGCCGATAGATCGCTCCCGGCGGTTCGCCTCCGGCCACGGCATCGATGATCAGGAGATGCTCCGCCCCTTCGAATTCCGGCAGGCACCGCAGGCCCGCCACGCCCCCGTCCACGAGCCGGACGCGGGCCGGCAGGTCATAGGTCTCGGCCAGCAACCGGACGGCCCAGACGCCGACGCCGTCATCCCGCATGAGCGTGTTGCCGACTCCGAGGACGACGATGGAAGGGGCGGCCGTCATCGTCCGGCGCCTCCCGCCGGTTCACGGACCTTGTATTTGTAGCCGGTGATCATCGAGCGGAGGGTATGGTCGCGATGAATTACGGCGTACATCGCGGCCATATAGACATGGATCGCCACCGTCACAATGAAAATCCACATGCCCAGGAAGTGATAGATGCGGGTGTAGGATTCGCCTCCGAGCAGCCGGTTGACCCATCCGAAGGCGGCCTGCGCCGGGAAGAGCCCGAAAACCCTTCCGTGATAGAGCGCGAATCCGGTCGCGGCCATGAAGAGGATCAGGAAGGCCCAGAAGAGATAGGTCAGGGCCTGCATCGGATTGTAACGGCGGTATTTCTTATGGCTCTCTTTGAGAAAAAGATAGTACAGCAATACGTCGGGGATGTTCTTGATATTTTCCAAAAGGCTGAAATCCCGCCAGTCCGAGTCGAAGGTCGAGTTGAAGGAAAGGTAGACGCGCACGACCAACCCCAGAATGAAAATATAGGCCGCCGTGAAATGGGCGAACCGCATCCAGGCCATTACGGCCAGCCCGCCCGGCTCGCCTCCCGGCAAAAACGGCCAGTGGATGTAAAACCCCGTAAGGGTGAGGACGGTAATGGCCAGGAAGCGGAGCCAGTGGTCCGTCCGATAGGTCAGGTTCCATTCATAGACGTATTCGCGTTTCATGGCAGCCTCGCTGGGTGGGGACAGATTTTAAATCTGTCCCCTGCTTCTGGAGCCCTACGACACGCGGACTTTATAGACCGCATTGCTTTCCGGATCGATCACATGGACGGTGCAGGCCAGGCAGGGGTCAAAGGAATGGGCCACGCGTAGAATTTCAAGCGGCCGCTTGGCATCGGCCACCGGTGTCCCGATGAGCGCCTGCTCAATCGGTCCTTTGACTCCATTTGCATCTCGCGGCGAGATGTTCCAGCAGGTCGGCGTGACGACTTGGTAGTTGGCCAGCCGTTGCGCCTCGATCTGATTCCAGTGGCCCAGCGCGCCCCGGGGAGCCTCCCAAAGACCGATTCCTTGTGCCCGGGCCGGCAGCGTGTATTGAGTGAAGGTATCCTTTTTTCCTTTCTTGATGTTTTCCAAGATCTCGTCGGACCATTGCACCATGGCATCGGCGATGATTTTCGTCTCCAATGCACGGGCCGCGATCCGGCCGACGACTGAAAAGAGGACCTCCGGATGGCCGCCGACGCCGAGCGTTCCCAACGTCTGGTCGATCATCGCGCGGGCCGCGGTATGTCCCTTCGCGTACGCAACCACCATTCGAGCCAACGCCCCCGTCTCCATCGGCCGATCGCCGTAGCGGGGCGCCTTGGCCCAGGTATATTTCTTCTCAACATCCCATTCCGTGAAGTCCGGCTCGGTCACGCCCACGCTCGGATGCGCCGGCCTGCCGTCTTTATACCAGCCGTGGGTCACATCCTCCGTCACGGCCTTTTCGTCGATCTCTTGTGCCTTGAGGCTGCCGTCGAGAACGATCCCGCTGGGCAGGAGGCGGTTTTTCGAATCGAAGCTCGCATCGTCGAAGACCCCCCAGGCCAGGAAGTTGCGCGGACCGATGCCGATCTTTGCGTAGTCGAGGTAATACGGCGCGATCGCCAGTACATCCGGGATATAGACATG
>JACQHO010000073.1 GCA_016198945.1 Nitrospirota bacterium
AAGAACTTAGCCGAGATTTTGGAAAGATCGCCCGGTCCTTTGGAAATTCCGGCCGTGATCAGCATCTCTTCGTCGATATAGAATTGGGCGCCTTGCTCTTTCAGCATCACCAGGTACTCGCCATAAACCCTGGGCACGCGCTCCAAGGGCACGGCGAACTGCCGAGCCAGAACCTCTCGCATCCGCTCCGGCAGCGGATAGGCCTCGATATCGTCCTTGCCCAACCAGCCGATCTTATAGGTATTCACGGCATCCGCATCCACCAGCACGTTGACTTTCATCCCTTCTTGAAGAGCGGCCCATACGGCATTGTAGGCCACGCAGATCTGGGCGTCGTCGTGTTTGAGGCTGGTCTTGAGATGGATTAACATCGTCTTGGGTTCTGCCGCCGGAGCAAAAGACGCGCTCAGTACGAGGAAGGCGGTGAGACTTAATAACTTTGCAATAAGCATTCGATTCATCTTACACCTCCGGTTTGATGGTACTTGATCATGCGATTATGATGAAAATCGACCAGATAGATATGGCTCTTGTTGTCCATCGCCAAACCCGTTGGGCCTTCCAACTGCGGCTTAAGATTCCCTTTGTTTTCCCACTGATCGAGGTAGGCGCCGTCCGACCGAAACACTTGAATGCGGTTATTATAAAAGTCAGCCACATGGACATGGCCATCGGGGTCGAAGGCAATGGCGGATGCGACCCGAAACCTCCCACCCCAGAATCCCATGCCGCCCCATTTCGTTACAAACCGGCCATCCAGCGTGAAGACCTGGACGCGGTTGTTGTAGGAGTCGGCGACGTAGATCCGGTCATCCGGGCCAGCCGTGATCCGGGAGGGATAGTAGAAATGGCCGTTCCGGTCCTCCGGGAGGAAAAAGTTCAGGGCCGATAGGACCGAGTTCACCTTGCCCTGGGTTCCCCACATTAAGAGAAACTTTCCATCGGCCGTGAATTTCTGGATGCGGTGATTGTATTCGTCCGCGACATAGACATTTCCGGCTCGATCCACCGCAACCCCGGCCGGGGAATCGAACCGACCCGGGTCCGTGCCCGAATCGCCCCACTGTCCGAGGAGTTGACCGTCCGGCGAAAATCGAAAGACCCGGTCGAGGAAGTAGTCGGTCACGTAGATCGAGTCGTCCGGCGCGGCTGCGATTCCGGCCGGTTTCCGAAACAGCCCGTCCCCGCCCCATTCCAGTACGAATTTCCCGTCGGCCGTAAATTTCTGGACGCGACGATTACCGGCGTCTGTCACGTAGACGAGTCCTTCTCGATTGACGGCGATGTCGAACGGTTGTCGGAACTCCCCCGGCCCGGAGCCGGCCGTTCCCCAGGCCTGAATGAACTGGACCGTAGCCCGAGAAGGAGCGTGCCTTCCACGGACGGTCAAGACAAGGAACAGTCCGACCAACACGATCCCAATGACCATCCATTGGGGTTTGAAGAACCCCGCCCCAGAGGGGCGAGGATTCTTCGACCCGAGAGGAAAAGAGCACATTTGTATTCGCTCGCTAACCCCGCCCTAAAGGGCGAGGATTGCGCTCGCTATGCGTGTTCATCGAATCCTCGGAGTATCAGTAAAGCAACCAGCGAAATCCGATCAGATACGTGTAATCGGTCTTTAACTGATCGCCATTGAGGTCTTGAAAGATGGGGATCTGCACCGAGGCCTCAAAGAGTGCGGTCTTCAAGGGAATAAATTGGATTCCGGGTGAGAGGAACAAGGAATGACCACCACTATCGTGGACTTTCTGACCGTTTGATCGGTCCTTCTGTGCATAGAGGCCGTTGAGCTCCAGGAAGAGATTGAGCTGTTTGGCCGGATAACTCTCATAGATCCCCGGCAGCAGCCGATACCCGACAGCCAGATCGTAGTTTAACGTATCCCCGAATTCATACCCATTGCCCTTGTTCTTGATTGTGTATTTAAGATCGGAATAGTATCCGAGACGGTGGCCGATGCGGCTGACGGCCGTTCCAACGGTATAATCGGTCGAGCCGGTGCCGAGTTGCATCGGGGGCGGGAGGCCGGATTTATCGTCCTCGGCCGTGGAGAGCTTCACCCCGCCGATCAGGATGGCCCGCGTCGTCAGGCGGGGCGCGTCCTTCTGATAGAGATTGTATTCGGCCAACAACCGGAGGTCCCCCCAGCCCGAGTTGGACAGGGTCGGGCCGTTTTTTATTTTCAGATCCATGTCCATATAGGGCATGGCCGCGATCAGGACGAGATGGTTCGGCCGGATCTGATACGGCAGCATGATCGGGAGCATCTTGGCCGAGAGGCGTCCCTCCTCTCCGCCGGGTAGGTCGCCGGATTTTTCGATGACCTGAAGGAAGCTTCTGGCGGCAACCGAGAATCCGGTGATGAGTGCGGTGTCGGTCTGGATCGGCGGGCCTTGAGCAGAACTTTCCGGAACCGAAACCAAGAATAGACCGATCACGGAAACGGACAGGCAGATCCGCCCCGGGCGGATGCGTCGTAGCCCCGGCATTTTCATCACGGCCTGGTCCCGGTGGGGCTTTCCGCCTGAGGCGGACTTTCCGCTTCGGGTTTGAGGATACGGATCTCCCGTGGCGTAAAGCCGCCTGCCCGGACGGCCTCACGGATCCGATCCTCGTCAATCCGCGATCCCGGCGCGAAGGTCAGCTCGGCCACACCCTGATCCACTTTGATTGCGACGGACTGCGCCCCGGGGAGTTTCGAGAGTTTTTTCTCAAGACCGAAGGCGCAGAAAGGACAGGACAGCCCGTCCACCTGGACGATGACGGTTGATTCCGGATGGGGGTCGGCCGCCGCGGGAAGGGCCGCGGCGATCCAGAGAAAAGAGGCCAGAATGAGAATAGAACTGATCTTCATATTCAGCATACAAATTCCTCCTTTATCAATCATCCCCCGGCGGCCGTTCAGTCGCCGGGGGTGATGATCAGATTCGGCCCAGCTCGCCGCGGATGACCTTATCAACCAGATCGTTCCATTCGGTCTTCTTGAGCGTCACGCGATTCCCTTCCTCGCCCAGCCGGACCGTCTCGCCGTCAAATTCGACCGTCGGACAGCTTCCGCAGGCCGGGCAAAGCGTGATGACTTTCTTCTGCTCCATGGGGATTCACCTCCTTTTAAGAATGTTGAATGCTCATTCCGCACAACATGAGAGTTTTGAAACATCCTTCGTGAACATCTGAGCCGCCATTCGGATCGCCTCGGACATGGTGGGGTAAACATGGATGGTTTGGATCAGATCTTGAACCGTCAACCGGTATTTCACGGCCAGTGCGGCTTCATGGATGATGTCCGCGCCGCGGTTCGCCGCCAGTTGGACGCCCACGATCCGCTTCGTTTCCTTTTCAATCACCATTTTAACCAGGCCCTTCGTCTGATAGATAGCCGCGGCCTTGGGCACATGGGCAAGGTCCAAACAATCAGCCTCCACCTGCATTCCCTGTGCTCTGGCCTCGGCCGCGCTCAGTCCCACGGCCGCTACTTCGGGATCTGTAAAGACCGCACGCGGGATCACTGTGTAATCCATTTTCAGATGGCTTTCGTTGAGCATGTTCTCGGCTGCAATGACACCCTCTCTGGCCCCTACCGGTGTGGCGAGCGGGGGTCCGGTCACATCCCCGGCCGCCCAGATATGGTCGGCTGAGGTCTGCATCTCCTCATTGACCTGAATGTAACCTTTTTCATCGAGCGCCACCCCGACTTTTTCCAACCCGATTTCATCGCTGTTCGGGATGCGGCCGCAGGCCACCAGAAGCTGCTCCGTGATGAGCTTCTTTGTTTTCCCATCAGTCGAAACTGTAACGGCCATGCTTTTCGCCGCCCGATCTACTTGTGTCACGATTGAATTCGTCCGGACTTCCACGCCCTCTTCGATGAGGATCTTCTGCATGGCCTCGGCCACCTCTTCATCCATGCCGGACAGGACGTGGCCGCTCCGTTCCAGAATAGTGACCTTTGTGCCGAAACGATGGAACATCTGGCCCAGTTCCAGCGCAATCACGCCGCCCCCGATGATGACCATCGACTTAGGTAATCGCTTTAACTCAAAGGCCTCGGTGCTGGTAAGGTATTTGATCTTATCGATTCCGGGGAAATTCGGAATGCATGCCCGTGAGCCAGTAGCAATCAGAAACTTTGGAGCCTCAACGATCTGATCACCTACCTGCACCTGGTTTTTAGAAACAAATCTGGCATGGCCTTTGAG
>JACQHO010000012.1 GCA_016198945.1 Nitrospirota bacterium
GACGGGGACACCGAGACGGCCGTGCGGCGATTTCAGTCCGTGATCGGCCGCTTTCCCGGCTCCCCTCTCCTGGAAGAGGCGCAATGGATGATCGGAAAGTCCCACGAAGCCGGCAACGCTTTTGAACGCGCGGTGAAGGAGTATCGGGCCTTTCTTGCGAATTTTCCCCATTCCTCCCGCCGGTATGAGGCCGCGCTCCGGATTGATTTTCTGGAAGGCGTTCTCCGCCGGCGGACGGCCGAACGAACGTACGCGCGGCATGTCGGAACGATCCTTTCCGGGGATCCCGGCGCGGCGATGGATCGCTGGGAAAAAGAGAGGGCGGCCGTCCCGGACGAAGGGATCCCCACCCTGGTGGTTCAGGGGTACGGACCCAACGGGGTTTATTTCAAGACGGACCAGGCTTCCGTGATCAATGAAAGCGTCCATGTCGCCGTGAAGGCGGCTCATGCGAAAGGATTGAAAATCTGGGTTCGGCTGCCCGCGCGCCATCTTCCCTGGTTCAAGGTTCCGGGTGAGGAACGCGACCTCCGCTATGATCCGGCAAAAAAACGGACGGTGCCCACGACGGCCCTGGATCTGTTCAATCCGGCGACCCTCGACCGTCTGGGGCGGTTCTATATGGACCTGGCGGCCACCGGCGCCGACGGGATCGTGACGGATGAGGAACCTTTGATTGAAGCCTGGGAAGGATTCAGCCCGGCCGCGCAGGCCGCTTTTCTTGAGGATTTCGGAGAGCCCCTTCGGCCCGATCGGCTGGCAACGATTCCAAACGGGGCCGGAAAAACGAATCTCATGCCGGAATCGTCCGGGACGCCGCTGTTCTGGAGATGGGCCGGCTGGAAGAACCGCGAGATTTTAAGCCGGCTGTCGGACGTTCTCAAAACGGTTCGCGCGCGCTATCCCGATCTGGATTGGGTCCGGGTCGTCCCTCCTTCCGCCGTCACGCAGCCTCATATCGCACTGGCGCGGTCCGGGACGGATCTTCTGGAGGAAAAGCAGCATGGATTCGACTATTTCGGAGTGGCACTGTCTTTGGACCGAAAGCGGGACGGCCCGATCGGACTTCTGGATCTTCTGATCGAGCGGATCGGCGATTCGAAGCGGGTGATCGCGCTGGTTCCGGCGGCGCAGGCGCGACGGATTGCGTCGCAGCGCAATGCGTTCCGGGGCGCCGGAATCCTGCTCGCGGAGGCTGAAAAGAAACCGAGCGTTCCCTTGACAAGACGCCGTCACTAATTTAGTATCAGGGCGGTAATAACCGTCAGGGGACAGATTTCAAATCTGTCCCCTGCATTGTAATGGAATGGAGGACACATGATACCAGAGGGGTTACGCTATCACACCGAGCATGAATGGATCCGCCAGGAGAACCGGACGGCGGTTCTGGGCATCACGCATTTCGCGCAGGACGCGCTCGGAGATGTGGTGTATATCGAGCTGCCGAAAGCCGGCGCCGAGGTTCGCGCCGGCCAGGAAATCGGCGAGGTGGAGTCCACCAAAACCACCTCCGCCGTCTACACGCCCGTGAGCGGGAAAATCCTGGCGGTCAACGAGGACCTCAAGGATAAACCGGAGTGGGTGAATCAAGATCCGTATGGGAAGGGATGGATCGTCAAAATTGAGATGACCGATCCGTCGGAAGTCAACCCTCTCATGGACGCAAAGCAGTACGGGGCCTATTTAAAAGAGAAGGCGGATTAACCGGCGATGGGATTCCCTCCTCGGATCGTTGTGATCGGCGCGGGTCCGGGCGGGTATGTGGCCGCCATCCGGGCGGCCCAGCTCGGGGCCCGGGTGAGTCTGATCGAGGAGCAGGAAGTCGGGGGAACCTGTCTGAACAAGGGCTGCATCCCCAGCAAGGCGCTGATCTTCAATGCCGAGGTGGTCGGTCTGCTCCGGCGGGCGGAGGAGTTCGGGATTCGCGTCACGAGCGAGACGACGTTCGATGTGACGAGGATGCTGGAACGGAAGCAACGGATCGTCCGGACCCAGGCTCGCGGAATTCATGCCTTGCTGAAGAGCTGGGGCGTATCGCTGATCAAAGGCCGTGGCCGCTTGATCGGCCCGCGCGCCGTGGAGGCGACCGATTCCGGCGGGTCGTCCGGGCGGTTTGAAGCGGACCGTATCATTATTGCGACCGGATCCAAACCGATCAAGCCGTCCCTCTTTCCCTTCGACGGCGAGCGGGTGATCTCGAGCGAAGAGGCGCTGGAGCCCCGCACCCTTCCCAGGACGCTTCTCATCATCGGGGCCGGCATTGAAGGCTGCGAGTTCGGTTTTCTATACCGGTCGCTGGGCGTTTCCGTCACGATGGTCGAGATGAAAAACCGCGCCCTGGCCACCGAGGACGAGGAGGTGTCCTCCTTGATCGAACGCGAAATGAGAAAGCGGGGGATCGATCTCCATCTCGGCCTGCGCGTCGAGAAAGTGAATCCCGAACCCGCGCAAATCGTCGCGACCTTGAGCGACGGCCGGACGATGGCGGCCGAACGTCTTCTCGTTTCGATCGGACGAAAAATGAATACGGAAGGATTGGGGTTGGCGGAGGCCGGGGTGGCGCTGGGGAAACGCGGAGAGATCGTCGTGAATGAGCGGATGGAAACCGGCGCGCCCGGTGTTTATGCCGTCGGAGACGCGGTGGGGCGGATGATGCTGGCCCATGTCGCCTCGGCCGAGGGAAAGATCGCCGCGGCCAATGCCGTCGCCGACCCGCCTGCCGGTCAGGCGGGGCCGGAGAGCCATGCGATGAATTACGACGTCGTTCCGTCCGGGATCTTCACGATGCCCGAAATCGGGACGGTCGGCCTTAAGGAATGGGAGGCGGCCGAACGGGGGCTTTCGGTCCGTATCGGGCGGTATCCCTTCCGCGCGCTCGGACGGGCCCATGCGATGGACGAGATCACGGGGATGGTGAAGGTGATCACGGAAGAGAAAACCGACCGGATTCTGGGAATGCATATCGTCGGGCCGCACGCCTCGGATATCATCCATGAGGCCGCGATGGCGATGCGACTGGGCGCCAGGGCGTCGGACATCGCCGAAATGATCCATGCCCATCCCACGCTACCGGAGGCGATCATGGAGGCGGCCGAGGACGTTCACGATTCGGCGATCCATCTCCCCCGAAAAAAAGGCCCGCCTGCCGGCGGGCAAGGA
>JACQHO010000074.1 GCA_016198945.1 Nitrospirota bacterium
GGCCTATGCCGGGATCAGACATCTCTGGTTCGTCACGATCGGACTGTTCGCGATGAATTCGATCGGCATCGAGGGGGCGCTGCTTCAGATGGAGACTCTCGGCATCGCCGGCGCCGGCATGATGTTTGTCCTGGCCTTTCTGATGGATCGGCGGGGCTCGCTGGACCTGAACGATTTCGGCGGGCTGGCGAAGCGGGCGCCCCGGTTTGTGACCCTGTCCACGGTCATCGTTCTGGCCTCGCTGGCCTTCCCGGGAACCAACGTCTTTCTCGGGGAGTTCATGGTCCTGGTCGGGGCGTTCAAGGCCTACTGGGTCTATGCCGCGATCGGCGTGGCGGCCGTGATCCTGGGCGCGGCCTATATGCTCGGAATGTATGGAAGCGTGATGATGGGCAGGATCGAGAAGCCGGCGGTCGCCTCGATGACGGATCTCAACGGCCGCGAGACGCTCATCGCCGGGACGCTGGTCGTCCTGATCCTCTGGATCGGATTGTATCCCGCGCCGCTGCTTTCCCGGATGAAGCCCTCGGTCCGGGCCGTGGTGGAACGGTTGCCCGGTTCGGGGGATTCCGCCTCCGCTTTCGTCCGGATCGACCCGAATAATCCCCATGCCTATATCCTGGAAAGGCTGGAGGCGCCCGCCGCGGAATCGAACGGGATGGGTGAGCCTCCTTTTGAAAGGCCGGCGCCATGACGGAGTATATCCTTTCGATCATCCTGCTGGCGCCCTTCATCGGGGTGGTGGTTCTTTTCTTTATTCCCAACGAGAAGCCGCTGGCGGTCCGGACGACGGCCGCGATCGCGGGTCTCATCCCGACGCTGCTGTCGTTTTATCTTCTCTATGCCTATGACTCGGCCGCGGGGGGCTATCAATTCACGGAGCAGTACGTCTGGTCCAAGGATCTCGGCATCTCGTTCTTTCTCGGCGTGGACGGGATCAGCATCCCGCTCGTCCTGGCGTCCTCGATCCTGCTCTTCACCGGCGTCTTCATTTCCTGGCATATCGAGGACCGGCCGAAGGAATTTTTCATCTTTCTGCTGATCCTGGCGGCCGCGACGATCGGCGTGTATGTGTCGCTGGATCTTTTCTTCCTGTACTTCTTCTACGAGATGTCGGTGCTCCCGATGTATGTCCTCCTCGGCATCTGGGGCAGCCACACCAAGGGATATCTGGAGATGGCCGACAGGCAGAAACGGGATTCGGTCGGCTTCATTTTCAATTTCGCGTCGAACAGCAAGGAATACGCCGCGATGAAACTGACGCTGTTCCTCTCGGCCGGGGCGGTCGTGGCCCTGATCGCGATCCTGATCATCTACGCCACGTCGGGATTGAACACCTTCAACATCGTCGAGCTCCAGGCCCACGGGCAGGTCCCGAAGCATTTGCATGACATCCTGTTTCTCCTGATCTTCTTCGGTTTCGCCTCGATCGCGCCGATCTGGCCGCTGCATTCCTGGTCGCCGGTCGGCCATGCCGCGGCCCCGGCCGCCGTGAGCATGCTCCATGCCGGCGTCCTGATGAAGCTGGGCCATTTCTCGATCATCCGCGTCGGCTACACCCTGTTCCCCGAAGCGACGCGCGACTGGATGCCGCTGGCCGCGGTCCTCTGCGTCTTCAGCATCGTCTACGGCGGCCTGGTGGCCTATTTCCAGAGGGACACGAAATACGTGATCGGGTATTCCTCCTCCAGCCACATGGGCTATGTCTTTCTCGGAATGGCGGCCTTGAACGTCATGAGCATGACCGGGGCGGTCCTGTACATGTTCGCCCATGCGCTGGCAACCGGGATGCTGTTCGCCATCGCCGGGTACGTCTATGATCAGACCCACACGCGGGATATCCCGTCGTTGGGAGGACTGTCGTCCCGGATGCCGTTCATCTCCGGGATCTTCATCGTGGCCGTGGCGGCCTCCTTCGGGCTTCCGTTGACGGTGAATTTCATCGGCGAGCTGATGATCCTGGTCGGAAGCTGGGAGATCTATCCGGTCCAGACGATCATCGCGGTGCTTGGGATCGGCCTCACGCTGGCCTATCTCTTCCGGATGATGCGCGGCATCTTCTACGGCCCGATGAATCCGCACTACGCCCATGCCCGGGATGCGAGTCCCTTCGTGGACCGGCTGCCGCTTCTGGTGATGGCCGCGACCAGCATCTACTTCGGCCTCTTCCCCACGCAATTCATTCATGTGATCCAGGCCGGCGTCGCTCCGCTGATCGCGGCCATTCAGGGATCCGGGCCGTTCACGCCGATCGGAGGGCCGTTCTGACCATGCCGTTCACGTTCACCATGTCCCCGGCCGATGTCGAGCTCCTGATGCCCGAGATCCTGATGACCGGCCTCCTAAGCCTGATCCTCTTCCTCGATTTCTTCTTTCCGCGGATCGGAAAGACGACGCTGGCCTGGCTCTCCATCGCCGGGATGGCCGGGATCTTCCTGTTGCTCGCGAGCTACTTTGTCGAGGGCCGGCACGGGACGCTCTTCCGTGAGATGTACGTTCTCGACCCGATGGCGATCTTCTTCAAGGCCTTCATTCTCGGAACGACGATCCTGGTCTTTCTGGCCTCGATTGATTATCTGAAAAAAGTTCCGGTCTTCCGGGGCGAATACTATTTCCTGGGGCTACTGGGCGCGCTGGGGATGATGCTGATGGTCTCGGCGAACGACCTGCTGAGCCTGTTCATCACGCTGGAGTTCTCGACCTTTTCCTTTTACATCCTGGTGGCCTACCTTCGGGACGACCCGCGCTCGAACGAGGCCGGTCTGAAATTTTTCATCCTGGGCGTCTTCGCGGCCGGGCTGCTGGCCTTCGGGATCAGCCTGATCTACGGCGAGACGGGCAGCATCATCTTCACCGATTTCGCCAGGATGCACGACCATGTCACGCCGGGGATGGTGATCGGATTCTTGCTGATTTTCATCGCGCTGGGCTTCAAGATCGGCGCCGTGCCGTTTCATGCCTGGGTGCCGGACATCTAC
>JACQHO010000071.1 GCA_016198945.1 Nitrospirota bacterium
ATGAAGCACGGCCCGATCGCTTTGATCGACGAAAACATGCCGGTCGTCGTGCTGGCGCCTGAGGACAAGGTCTACGAGAAGGTTTTAAGCAACGTCATGGAGGTGAAGGCCCGGGGCGGGATCATCATCGCCGTGGCAACGGAAGGTGACAAGGAGATCGGCACGAAGACCGATCATGTTATCCGGGTTCCATCTGCGCCGCCCTTGCTGACGCCGATCCTTCTTTCAATCCCGTTGCAGCTTTTGGCCTATCACATCGCCGTCCTTCGCGGCTGCGACGTGGACCAACCCAGAAATCTGGCGAAGAGCGTGACGGTGGAATGATGAAGCTGACCGTTAAAGAGAAACAAGTTGTTGTGGCCTTTAAGAAGGGGATAGAACAACAATATCCTAAAGAATTGGTGCGTTTGATCCTCTTTGGTTCCAAGGCTCGTGGTGATGCCGGAAAAGAATCGGATATCGACATCTTAGTGGTCATTCGATCCGAGGATTGGAAGCTGGGTGATCTCATTCGTGAATTCGGCTATTCTCTCGAATTGGAACACGGTATAGTCTTGTCGATCCAAGTGATCAGCCAGCAGCATCTGGAGCAACTCAAGGCTATCCGGTCACAGTTTTTAGAAGCGGTGGAAGAAGAAGGAATTGTAGTTTGAAAGCCTCTCCTGATAGTGAAGAAATTGGGGCTGAATTGGTGAGAGCGGAGAAATCGCTCAAAGCTGCCAACGTTCTATTGGACAAGGATCTTCTGGAAGATGCTCTATCCCGAACCTATTATGCGATTCTGCATTCGGCCAGGGCTGTCCTTCTTGCCGAGGGCGTTAAGGTTAAGTCTCATAAAGCAGTCAGGAGACTTTTCGGTCAACACTTAGTCAAAACCGGAAAACTTGAACCGCGATACGCCTCAATCTTGGCGGAAGAACAGGACGACCGTTATCTTGCCGATTATAATGTGATTTTTTTGCCGGAGAAGGAACAGGTGGAAAAGCGGGTCAGGGATGCGGATGAATTTCTCAGAACCATGAAAAGATTTTTGAAGAACAAATGAGCGATTTAATACGGCGAAGTGTAGATATTTTTCAGGAAAGGAACTGCCTTGTAGCAATGGAGTTTGATTTTTAAAACCTATGTCGCTTATTCGAACATTTGAAGCACAAGTTGTGACGAGCCGTACAAGATGGCTCAGTTTTAATCTTGCGGTTGGCGATCGTATAATTCGAGTTAAATATGGTTTTGACTCTGCTTCGTCTGCACAAGGTAAGTTAGAACATGATTTGACTCTCAATTTGGAATATAAGCAAAGCGGTTTATTTAACCAGCCCGTACAAAAGGAAATATTCGAAGCTTTAGAAAGATACGACAACGTTGTTGTTGAAGAACATAAAACAGGCTTTATTTTCAAGAAAATAATACACAAAATAGTCTCAGTTCAAAGAGGTGACGAGATTCTGTTCTCATCAAAGAACGGTATTTCAGTAAAAAATCCAACCGCTGTAAGACAAAAGGAAAGGGAGAAGGAATTCATAATTGAGCGATTGGCTCCGTATATAGAAAGGTATCTTGTCAACACTAAGTTCGAGGATGCAACAAGCATTACTGACGAAAAGAAATATCAGCGCAATGTCGTAAACACCGCATGGGAGCTTCTGCCATTTACGGATAAGCTATTGGGTAGGGAAAAGGTGAAGTGGGACTCATTATTTGCAAGATTAAGAGAAGAGGCCTTCTCAATAACCGACAATAAGGTAAGTGCTAATACGCATGTCTATAAAAAAATACTATTTATTATGATGGAACTACTTGATGTTGAAGTCAACCAAACCGTAAAGTAGCTAACTTCAAGAGATACACATATGGATCTTTTTAATAATCTTAATGTAATAACTCCTGTCATCAAAAAATCTCTTGAGAAGATAAAGATTGAGGGAGCAGATACACTGCGTGATGAAAAGAAATACAAAGAACGCATTGTTGATCCAGCTTGGGAGCTTGTGCCATTTGCGATCAGGTTTATTGGTCGAGACCGGCTCAAGTGGGATCTCATTTTCAATAAGTTGAAAACAAGCGTCTTCATTATAGAAGGCAAGGAGGTACAAATTAACACCGAGGCATTAAGAGAGTTGCAAGAAATAATAAAAGGGGTGTGGAAACAGTAGCGATCTTCTATGATTGCTTTTTCCATAAAGCGAGGTTCAAAGTCATGAAACTCAGCAAAGAAGAAGTGGAGCATGTGGCGAAGCTGGCGCGGCTGGCGGTGAGCGAGGACGAGAAAGAGGCCTTCAGCCGACAGCTTTCCGAAATTCTGACCTATGTCGGGAAGCTGAACGAACTCGACACTTCCAAGGTCGAGCCGACTTCGCATGTGCTGGACTTGAGCAATGTGTTTCGGGATGACGTCGTCCGGGAAAGTCTGCCGCCGGTGGAGGCTCTGGCGAATGCGCCGGATCACGACAACAATCACTTCCGCGTGCCTAAAATCATCGAGGAGAGACAATAACGATGCTGCGATTGATGCTCCGTTCCAAGATTCACCGCGCGACCGTGACGGATGCCAATCTGGATTATGAAGGCAGCCTGACGGTGGATGAAAATCTGATGGAGGCGGCCGGGATCCTGCCCTATGAGCAGGTGATGGTTTCGAACATCAACAACGGGGAACGCTTCGAGACCTACGTGATTCCATCCGGGAAGCGCGGCAGCGGCGTGATCTGCCTGAACGGCCCGACGGCCCGAAAAGGCGTGATCGGCGACCGGGTCGTGATTTTTTGTTACGAGTATTACAACGAACAGGAGCTTCGGACCTACAAACCGACAATCGTCCGAGTGGATGATAAAAACAGAATCGTCAAAAAGTAGAGGTGTCATGGAACTGACCGGGTTTACCATCCATGAGCTTCAAGAGCAATTAAAGAACCACAAGACGACTTCCCGGGAATTGACGCGACAGGTTCTCGAACGCATCAAGAGGGTGGAGCCGAAGATCCATGCCTTTATGACCGTGACCGACGATGCCGCCCTGGCCCAGGCCGAAGAAGCCGATCAACGGCTTCAATCCGGCCGGCCGGTCTCTCCGCTGACGGGTGTTCCGATCGCCTTGAAAGATAATCTCTGCACAAAGGGAATCCGGACGACCTGTTCTTCAAAAATCCTTGAAAATTTCATGCCGCCCTATGACGCAACCGTGGTCCGGCGGTTAAAGGAGACCGGCGCGGTCCTGATCGGAAAGACCAATATGGACGAGTTTGCGATGGGCTCCTCCACCGAGAACTCGGCTTTCGGTCTGACGGCCAACCCCTGGGACGTGAACCGGATTCCCGGCGGGTCCTCGGGAGGATCGGCCTCGGCTGTGGCGGCGGATGCCTGCGCCGCGGCGTTGGGCTCGGATACGGGCGGCTCGATCCGCCAACCGGCCGCGATGTGCGGCGTGGTCGGTCTGAAACCGACCTACGGCCGGGTTTCCCGATACGGCCTGGTGGCGTTTGCCTCATCGCTGGACCAGATCGGCCCGATCACGAAGGACGTGACCGACTGCGCCCTGATGATGAACGCGATCGCCGGATATGACCCCGACGACTCCACATCGGCCAATCTCCCTTCCGCGGATTACACCCGAACGCTGGACCGGGATCTGACCGGGCTCCGGATCGGAATTCCAAGGGAATATTTCATCGACGGGATGGATGCGGAAGTGCTGTATGCCGTCAAGGAAGCGATCCGGACGATGGAGCGGCTCGGCGCCATGACGCGCGAAGTCCTGCTGCCGCATACGGAATACGCCGTGGCGACCTACTACATTCTTGCGACGGCCGAGGCCGGCTCCAACCTTGCGCGCTACGACGGTGTGAAGTACGGCTTCCGGGTGAAACCGACGAAGGATCTCCTGGAGATGTATATGAAGACCCGCCAGGCGGGGTTCGGGCCGGAGGTCAAGCGCCGGATCATGCTGGGAACGTACGCGCTTTCGTCCGGATATTACGACGCCTATTACCGAAAAGCGCAATGTGTCCGGACCCTCATCAAGAGCGATTTCGACGAGGCCTTCAAGCAAGCGGATGTGATCATCACCCCGACCGCCCCGACGGCCGCTTTTAAGATCGGGGAGAAGACGCAGGACCCGCTCCAGATGTATCTCTCGGACATCTTCACGATCTCGGTGAATATCGCCGGTATTCCGGCGCTCTCGATGCCGTGCGGTTTTACAAAGACGGGGCTGCCGATCGGACTGCAGATCATGGGCCGTCCTTTTGCCGAGGAGACCGTCCTCCGCACGGCCTACGCATACGAACAGGCGACGGAGTGGCATAACCGGAAACCGAATCTTTAATTTGAAATTTGAGATTTGAAATTGGGAGAATAACGTGCCCCCGGTTGAAACAAAACAGGACATCCAATACGAGGCCGTGATCGGGCTGGAGGTTCATGCGCAGTTGAAGACGGCCTCGAAGATTTTTTGCGGCTGCAGCACAAAATTCGGCGCGGCGTCCAACTCACAGACCTGCCCGATCTGCCTGGGGATGCCGGGCGTGCTGCCGGTTCTGAACCGACGCGTGCTTGAGATGGCGGTCAAGACGGGACTGGCCCTCCATTGTAAAATTTCACCCTACAGCCGGTTCGCGCGGAAAAACTATTTCTACCCGGATCTTCCAAAGGGATATCAGATTTCGCAGTACGAGCTGCCGCTGTGCGAGCACGGGTATCTGGAAGTGGCCCTGCCTGCCGGACAGGCGGGCGAGAGCGGCCGGATCAAGCGGATCGGAATCCGCCGGGCCCATATGGAGGAGGACGCCGGGAAGAACCTTCACGAGGGATTGGAGGCGGCCAGCCATGTGGACTTGAACCGCGCCGGGGTTCCGCTGCTGGAGATCGTGAGCGAGCCGGACATCCGGTCGGTGGATGAGGCGGTGGCCTATTTAAAAGCGCTCCGGGCCGTTCTGGTCTATCTCGACGTCTGCGACGGCAACATGGAGGAGGGAAGCCTTCGCTGCGAGCCGAACCTGTCGCTGCGCCCCGTCGGCCAAAAGGAGTTCGGAACACGCGTTGAGTTGAAGAATATCAATTCGTTCCGGTTTGTTCAAAAGGCGATGGAGTACGAGCTCCGGCGGCAGGAGAAGCTGCTTCGCGAAGGGGGCCGGGTGGTTCAGGAAACCCGTCTCTGGAATACCGAGAAAGAGATCACGGTCGTGATGCGCGGGAAGGAAGAGGCCCACGACTATCGCTATTTCCCGGAGCCGGATCTGGTTCCTCTGATGATCCCGGCCGATCTCATCAATGAAATCCGGAAAACGCTGCCGGAACTGCCGGACGCGAAGCGCGAGCGGTTCGCACGCGAATACGGGATTCCGGTTTACGACGCCGAGGTGCTCACGACCTCCAGGGACCTGGCCCATTATTTCGAGGCCTGCGTTGCGATGTATCCCCAACCGAAGACGATCAGCAACTGGATCATGACCGAGCTGCTCCGGGAATTGAACAACCGCGGCCAGGAGATTGCCGACTGCCCGATTCCGCCGGAACGGTTTGCGGGACTGCTCAAATTGATCGAAGACGGGACGATCAGCGGAAAGATCGCCAAGGCCGTCTTCGAGGAGATGTACCGGACGGGCCGCCCGGCCGGGGAGATCGTGAAGGAAAAAGGCCTGGTTCAGATCAGTGATGCGGGGGCGATCGAGACCCTGGTGGATGACGTGCTCGGGGCCCACCCAAACGAGCGGGAATCCTACCGCCAGGGCAAGACCCAGCTGCTTGGTTTTTTTGTCGGCCAGGTGATGAAACGATCCCAGGGGAAGGCCAATCCCGGGAAGGTGAATGAGTTGTTGAAGAAGAAATTGGGCGAGGAGAAAAAATGAGCCAAATTGCGGCTGTTCATGGACGCGAAATTCTGGATTCGCGCGGTTATCCCACCATTGAAGCGGATGTGATACTGGAGAACGGGATCATGGGCCGGGCCGCCGTGCCTTCGGGCGCGTCCACGGGCGAGCATGAAGCGGTCGAACTTCGCGACAAGGATAAACAGCGCTACCGTGGAAAGGGCGTGACCAAGGCGGTCCGTCACGTGAATGAGGAAATCGGGCCTCCGCTGGCCGGAATGGACGTTCGCGAGCAGGCGCTGATCGACCGGATGATGATCGAGCTCGACGGCACGAAGAACAAGAGCAAGCTCGGCGCCAATGCGATTCTGGCCGTTTCGCTGGCCGTTGCAAAGGCCGCGGCCGAGGATGCGGGCCTTCCCCTCTACCGCTACCTGGGCGGCGTCCATGCCTGTGAACTTCCGGTCCCGCTGATGAATGTGATCAACGGCGGCGCCCATGCCGACAACAACCTCGATTTTCAGGAGATCATGATCCTGCCGGTCGGAACGGACCGCTTTTCGGACGCGATCCGGATGGGAGCCGAGATCTACCATCATCTGAAGGAGGTTCTGAAGAAAAAGGGATTCCGAAGCACGGTGGGTGACGAGGGCGGGTTCGCCCCGATGCTGAGCAACAATGAAGAGGCGCTGCAGTTGGTGATGAAGGGGATTGAGGACGCGGGATACAAAGCCGGAAAGGACGTCTTTCTGGCCATCGACGCCGCCGCCAGCCAGTTTTATGAAAAGGGGAAGTACGTTCTTCAGGCGGACCGCAAGCGCGCCCGCTCCTCCGAGGAAATGGTGGCCTATTACGAGGCCTTGATCAACCGTTTTCCGGTCGTCTCGATCGAGGACGGCCTGGCCGAGAATGACTGGAAGGGATGGCAAGGGATGACGCGGCAGTTGGGAAAGCGGCTTCAACTGGTGGGCGACGACATTTTCGTGACGAATCCGGAAATCCTTCGGAAGGGGATTGCGGAACAGGCCGGAAATTCCATCCTGATCAAGTTAAACCAGATCGGCACGCTGACCGAGACGATCGAAACGGTCGAACTCGCCCGGCGGTCGGGATACACGACGATCATTTCGCACCGGTCCGGGGAGACGGAAGACACCACGATCGCCGATCTGGCGGTCGGGTGCGGGGCGGGCCAGATCAAGACCGGACCGGTCTGCCGCACGGACCGGACGGCCAAATTCAATCAGCTGTTGCGGATTGCCGAGGAGCTGGGAGAAACGGCCGTTTACCGGGGGCGGGAATTATTTCCTCAGCTCCCCAGGCTTCGCTGAAAAGGAGGGAGGGGCGCCGCCCTTCCGATTAGCAGGTCGCTGAAAAACTCTTTTGCCGGGGGCAGGTTGCTCAAAAAGTTCCAGACGCAAGGCCGCAGGGCTCGACGGAACCGGAGCGTACAGGGTTGGTACGTGAGGATTCCGGCGGGCCCGAGAACGCAGCGGA
>JACQHO010000082.1 GCA_016198945.1 Nitrospirota bacterium
ACGTCGAGGCCTGCATCATGTGCGGGGCCTGCGTCGCGGCCTGTACCGTTTACGAAGTCGAGAAGGGATTTGCCGGCCCCGCGGCTCTCGCGAAGGCCTATCGGTTCGTGGCCGACCCGCGCGAGGCGGCCCGATCGGAGCGGCTTGAGCGGTTGCAGGGCGATGGCGGAATCTGGGACTGCACCCGCTGCAATTACTGCGTCGAGGTCTGTCCGAAGGACGTCAAGCCGATGGAGGCGATCGTCCTCCTGCGTCGGGCCTCGATCCAGTCCGGCCTGACCGAGACGCTGGGTTCCCGGCACATTACAAGTTTTGTGGACATCATTCGGCATGAAGGCCGGCTGAACGAAGGGCTGATGCCGATGAAAGTGATTGGGTTCCGTATCAAGGATCTTTTGCGTATTCTGCCGCTGGGGATCAAAATGTTTCTGAAGGGAAAGGTGCCGTTTCCGTTTAAATTTAAACCGGCGATTCCGGGAATGAAACAGATGCGGAGGATATTCGAGTCTCGAAATCAGGAGAAGAAAACCCCATGAAATATGCGCTCTACACCGGCTGCGCGGCGAAAGGAGCCTGCCCGGAACTATACCAGTCCACGATGCATGTCACGAAGCGGCTCGGGATCGAGGTGGTCGAGATGTTGAACGCCGCCTGCTGCGGCGCCGGCGTGATCACGGAGTCCGATCCCGACCTGGCCCTTGCGATCAATGCCCGGACTTTTGCACAGGCCGAGTTGCTCGGGCTGAACATCATGACGATCTGCGGGACCTGCCAGGGCGTGATGGGCATGGCTAATCATCGTCTGAAGACCGAAGAAGGCCTTCTGGACCGGATCAACGCCATCCTGTCGCCGGAGGGCATCCGGTACAACGGCCGCGTCGAGGTGAAACATCTTCTCTGGATCATCGTCGGAGAGATCGGCGTCGAGGCGTTGCAACAACAGGTCACCCGCCCCCTCGAAAACCTCCGGATTGCGCCTTTTTACGGCTGCTACATCCTGCGGCCTTCCAAGGTTCTCGGCTTCGATGATCCGGAGAATCCGGTTTCGCTTGAAAAATTGATCTCGGCGTTGAGCGCCCATCCGGTTGATTACGAAGGAAGGACGAAATGCTGCGGTTTTCCCCTCGTGCTTGAGAAGGAACCGATTGCGATCGGGATGGTCGGGGCCCATCTGAAAGAGGCGAAGGATGAGTTGGCCGATGCGATGGTCACGCCCTGTCCGCTCTGCCACATGAATCTGGATATCTACCAGGATCGGGCCGAGAAAAAAATCGGCGAGAAACTGGCCCTTCCGATCTTCCATCTCCCCCAGTTGATCGGATTGGCGATGGGGTTCACGCCGAAGGAACTCGGGCTGTCGCGCCATTTGGTTTCGACCGAGAAGGTGGTTGAAAAAATACAGTTGAAGGTTTGAAGGCCGTAGAGATGCGACATGTCGCTTCTCTACAAATCATTTGTAGGGGCGTACGGCCGTACGCCCCTACATAACAATTGACAAAACCATGCAGATTTTCGATCTACAGAAAAGCCGGAGTTTTTCTTCCGACAAACTCAAGAAAAATAATCTCACCGAAACCGACCGGTTCTTCTGCGACCTGTACTGTCTTGAACCCGGACAGGACCAGAAACCGCATCTTCATCATGACTCGGACAAGATTTATATCGTTCTTGAAGGCCGGGCCTGGGTTCGCGTCGGGTCCGAGGAACGGGAACTCGGCCGGGACCAAGGCGTGCTGGCGCCGGCAGGGATGGAGCACGGTGTCCGAAATGTCTCGAACGAACGATTGACGCTCCTCGTTTTCATGGCGCCCAAGCCGTGATCGATCGGGGGGGCTCGCGTCGCCCCCTCCGCAGGGTATGATACCGTCATGAATCAGCCGCAACCCGACCGCATTGTGATCCATTATCATGAAATCGCCTTGAAGGGCG
The DNA here is from genome assembly GCA_016198945.1 of Nitrospirota bacterium. Classification (GTDB taxonomy): domain Bacteria; phylum Nitrospirota; class Nitrospiria; order JACQBZ01; family JACQBZ01; genus JACQFA01. The sequence continues at coordinate 1,930 of JACQHO010000082.1, forward strand.
ACAACCGGCCGATGTTTATCCGGCGGCTGACGGGCAATCTTGTAAAGGCGCTGCAGGGCCTGGGAAAGGTCCGAATCCTGACGCCGCGCGGTCGGATTCTTTTATGTTTAAATGGAGAAACACAATGGCCGCTCCTGGGCGAGCGGTTAAGCGGGATTTTCGGCATCGCCAATTTCTCGCCTGCCTACAGCGCTTCGACGGACCCGGAAGCAATCGAGGCATTGGTTGACCGGCTTCTTGATGAAAAAAAATTCAAGACGTTTAGGATTTCGGCGCGTCGTGGGGACAAGGCCTATCCCCTGACCTCCATGGAATTGAACGTCCGATTGGGCCGAACGGTTCAGGAGAAGACAAAAGCAAGCGTGGATCTGGAACAGCCGGAACTCACGATCCATGTCGAGATTCTTCAGCGCGAGGCGCTTGTCTATTTTGAAAAACTCGACGGTCCGGGCGGGCTGCCGGTCGGCGTCAGCGGTCATGTCATCAGCCTGATCTCGGGCGGGATCGATTCGCCCGTCGCTTCCTATCTGATGATGAAGCGGGGCTGCACCATCGGGTTTGTCCATTTCCACGGCCACCCTCATTTGACAAAGGCTTCGCTGGAGAAGGCCGAGGAATTGGTGCAGCATCTGACCCGGCACCAATTCGAGTCGCGCCTCTACGCCGTCGCCTTCGGCGAGATCCAACGGCTGATCGTTCTGAGCGTGCCGCCGCCCCTTCGCGTCGTCCTGTACCGGCGATTCATGATCCGGATTGCGGAGGAGATCGCCCATCGGGAACGGGCCAAGGCGATCATCACGGGTGAGAATCTCGGACAGGTCGCCTCCCAGACGCTGGAAAATCTGACCGTGATCCAGGAAGCCGCACGCCTTCCGATCCTCCGGCCGCTGATCGGTTTTGACAAGGATGAAATCATCGAGACGGCCAAGGCGATCGGAACCTATTCCACCTCGATTCTTCCGGACCAGGACTGCTGCCGCCTCTTCATTCCGCCGCATCCGTCCGTCGCGGCACCATTGAGCGACATTGAAAAAGCGGAGCGGAATCTGGATATTTCAGGCCTTGTCAAGATGGGTCTGGAGACGGTGGAGCGGATGGAGTTTTCGTTTCCTTGATTCGGCAATCGCCTTGATTTTCGAGCCGGATCCGTTTATCGTGAGGGCCTATGAACCGATTCGCCATCATTACGGCCGCCGGCCCGGACCGGCCCGGCATCATCGCCGCGTTGACGCGGGTCCTTTTTGAGACGGGTTGCAATATTGAAGACACCAGCATGACCCGTCTCCGGGGCGAATTTGCGATGATGCTGATCGTCCGGATGGCCCGACAATCAGGTCCCGAAGCGATCGAGCATCGGTTCAAGAAGGTTCAAAAGACCCTCAACCTTTCGCTCCTGATCAAACCCCTTTCGGTCCGGGAGGCGCGCCGGGATCGGAAAGCAGGGGGGCGTTCATTCATGCTCTCGGTCTACGGTTCGGATCATCCCGGCATCGTCTACCAGGTCACCCGCCTGTTGGCCTCCTGCGCGATCAACGTCACGGACATGAATACCCGCGTGATCGGTCCGATCCGAAAACCGATTTATGTCATGGTCCTGGAGGTGGACATTCCGAAGAAAGTCGGAATCGAGGGCTTGAAGGCCAGGCTTCGGAAACTTCAAAAGGCGCTGAACGTGGATATCGGGCTCCATCCGGTGGAGTCGGCTCAACTCTGAGATGGCCGTTCAAAAGATAATTCGTTATCCCGATCCGATTCTGAAAAGTCGTTCCGAGCCGGTCCGGGCGATGGATGAGCGAATCGCCCGGGTGATCAAGAATCTTCTCGACACCCTGGCGGCCTCGCCCGGCGTCGCCATCGCCGCGCCGCAGATCGGCGCGGCGGATCGCATCATCGTCTGTGATGTTTCAAGGAAGGTCAAGGAGAAACATCACGGGCGGATGATCCTGCTGAATCCGCTGATCCGCCGTCGGGAAGGGACGAAGATTTTCAGGGAAGGCTGTCTGAGCGTCCCGGACTATACGGGAAACGTGAGCCGCGCGGAGACGGTCTGGGTGGAAGGCCTCGATCCGGAAGGAAGGCCGGTCAGTCTGGTCGCGGAAGGTTTTGAGGCCCTGGCCCTCCAGCATGAGATCGATCACCTGGACGGCGTCCTGTTTCTGGATCGGATCGCCTCGCTCAGCACGGATATCTTTCGGCGAAAAACCTATTAATGGGGAAAGGCGAAGGTGTCTGACACGGACAATCTGATCGAGGTGGCGGCCGGCGTCATTGTTGAGGACGGGCGGTATCTGATCACGCAGAGATTCAAAGCAGCCCCTCGCGGCGGCCTGTGGGAGTTTCCCGGCGGCAAGCGGCATCCGGGCGAGTCCCTTCAGGACTGTCTGCGTCGGGAGTTGAAAGAGGAGCTGGATATCACGGTGGACGTGGGCGAGGAGTTGCATCGGATCCGGCATGCCTACCCCGACGGCGCCGTGGCGTTGCATTTCTACCGCTGCACGATTCTGAACGGCAGGCCTCGATCCCTGGGCAACGAGGCCTATCGGTGGGTGCCCCGGGCCCAACTATCGGAATTTTCCTTCCCGGAAGCGAATCGGCCTTTTATACTGGAATTAATCAATCATCCCTGAGCGGGGATCTGGATGATATGGATCAGGCGGGTCAGTCGCTGGGCCCGTTCCTTGTCTTTCATCTGGCCGTAGACATAGACCAGATTCCGCAGCATTCGGGTCAAAATGTCCCGCGCCGTGGCCGGTGAAAAATAACCGGTGTGAACGTCGTAGCCCGAGTTCAGGAGAAAGCGGACGCAGTCGTCGCGCGTCAGGATCTGTCCGTGATTGAAGGCGTCCAGAAACAGACAGGAACCTTCGTCTTCGTACTTTAACATAAACCGGCCGGTCAGCCCCACGCCCACGATCGGCAGATCCAGACGCTTTGCGACCAGAAGGTAGACGACCGAGAGACTGATCGGAATCCCCGTGCGGCGATCCAGAACCCGATTGAGATAGCTGTTGTCCGGGTCATAATAATTCCGGGTGTTGCCGTGAAACCCCTGTTCCAGGAAGAGGTAGCGGTTGATCTGATGAATGATTTCCGCGGGACGGGTCTTGTGAACGAGACGGGTGGCGATTTCGTCCGCGAGCCGGTCCAATTCATCGCGGCAGTCGGCCGGGTTTAGATCCGGATAACAGAACTGCGCGATCAGCAGCGCGCCTTCTTCCAAATCGAGGTCCGTCCCTTCGCGGACGGCGTAATCCCGGAACCGGCTTTCAAGATCGTTCTGGCGAATCTCCTCTACCATGGTCTGGAGCTGGCGTCGTACGTGGGGGGCGGCCGCTTCCTGGGCCCGTTCCAGAGAGGGGACGGCCTCCGGTCCGATCTCGATCAGGGTCTGCCGAACGAGATCCACGGTTTTCTCATCCTGATCCGACAGAAGGGTGAAGATCGCTTTGAGTTGGTGGTCGAGGGCGGTGCTCATCAATTGCCATTATATCAAAAAATCCGCATCCTTGCAACCTTGACATTTTATGGATTGTGATCTAAGATAAGGGCCCTGTATCCATTCGTGGAGTAACGATGAAGCGCCCTCTCGCGGTGATGATGAACCGGACCATTCGAACGATTCCGACCGAGGCGACGCTCCTGGACGCGGCCCGGATGATGAAGGAGTTGCGCGTCGGGGCCCTGATGGTCGATGAGAAGGGGGCGCTCGTCGGGGTCGTCAGCGAGACCGACCTGGTTCGAAAAGGGATGTCCGAAAGCCGTGACCTCCGCCAGGACAAAGTCCGTACGATCATGAGCAGCCCGATCATCACGATCGACATTGACCGTCCGGCCAGCGATGCCAGCGATCTGATGAGCGAGAAAGGCATACGACATCTGGCCGTGACGGACAGCGGGAAGATCGTGG
>JACQHO010000083.1 GCA_016198945.1 Nitrospirota bacterium
ATCGGGGTGACGGGCGTGGTGCTGACCAAGCTGGACGGGACGGCCAAAGGCGGCGTGGTGGCGCCGATTGCCGAAGAGATCGGCATCCCGGTGAAGCTGGTCGGACTCGGCGAAGGTGTTGAGGATCTCGAAGATTTTTCGGCGGAGGAATTTGTGAAAGGGCTGTTCGGAGAATAATACAGATTGCGGCCACCCGCTCATGCAATGGACTCTATTTTCCGAAGACAACGACGCGGTTCTTGCCCTGCGATTTGGCGGCGTAAAGCGCGATGTCGGCGTTGCGGACGAGATCTTCCAGGCTCTCGGCGTCCTCCGGGTAGGTGGCCAGACCGAGGCTGACGCTCAAGAGCAGCTTCTGATCCGCCCTGGCAAACGGAAGGTCCAGCCGGTATACCTCGGTGCAGATCCGGTCGGCGATTGTCTGGGCATCGGCCTTCGCGGTCTGCGGGAGGATGACGGTGAACTCCTCGCCGCCGTAGCGGGCGGCCACATCGATCGTCCGGATGCAGTTCCGAAAGCAGCGGGCCAGGATCTTTAAAACCTCATCGCCGACCAGATGCCCCAGGCCGTCGTTGATCGCCTTGAAATCGTCCACATCGATCATGATCAGGGACAGCGGCAGGTGATGCCGGCGGGACCGCTCGATCTCCTCCGAGATGCGCTCCTGGAAATAGCGCCGATTCAACAGGCCGGTGAGCGAATCGGTGATCGAGATCCTTTTCAATTCCTCGGTCTTCTGATAGAACCTGGACCGTTCGATCGCGACCGAGGCATAAGCGCCGATCGAGATCAGGAGCTGAAGGTCCTCCTCCGAGAAAACCTCTCCCGTGATCTTGTCGGAAATGTTGAGAACGCCGATCGTCCGGCTGTCCAGCTTCAGCGGAATGCTGATGAAGGACTTGGTCTTGTAGCGCGGGCGCCTTTCCTGAACGATTCGGTTGTCCGCGTCAATGTCCGCCACCACCAGCGGGCTGCCACTTGAAAGAACCTTTCCTGAAATGCCCTCTCCGGGGCGAATCTTGAGAAGCTCCACGATCTTCTTATTGAGCCCCTTCATGGCCTTCACGGTCAGCTCGCGCCGGTCTTCATCCAACAGCATGATCGAACCCTGCTCCGCCTGCAGAAACTGGGTGGACTTCTCCAGGATGATCGAAAAGAGCTCTTCCGAATCCAGCGCCGAGCCCACGGTCTTGGCGATTTCAAGAAGCACCGAGACATCCTTGGCCAGGTCCTGCCGTTCCCGGTGAAGCTGGGCCGTTTCCTGGACCAGCGAAACCTGCTGACAGAAGGTCCCGATCACCCGGCGATCCTCATCGCTCAGAGGGGTGTTGAAAACCGACAGCAGACTCAGGGCTTTATGATTCCGTGTGAACAACGGAAATAAATGGACGGAGGTGATCCCCGGCGGGAAGCCCGACCTCAGAATTTCCAGCGTCTCATCCGTCGAGACCGGCCGGTGTTGCTCCAGCGCCGTTTGGACCAGACCGGCGGTTGCGTCGGTCTGGTAGGACCGAATGGAGTCGGCATCCTGGCCGAATGTCGCGGCGGTTTTAAAAACCCCGGCGGTCCGGTCCCACACCAACGCGGAAGCCGTGTTCAGATTGAACAGGATTCCCAGTGTGTTCAGCAGTGTGTGAATGAGCTGGGACAGATCGTTTTTTAGGTCGGCCGTGAGCGTGAAAAGGGTCATCAGTCTGGAGAACCGGGTGTTCAGCGTGTTCTTCTCATGGATCGTGGCGAGGAGGTAGGGAAGGACGGAATCAAGATACCGCGCCGAGTCGGCCAGAAACGCATGGTCATGGAGTCGCAGCCGGTCGCCGAGCGGCGATAATTCTTCCACCGGAACATCCAGTGCGGCGGCCTTGGCATGGCTGTCGGTGAATTCCTGGGGGCCGATATGGCTCTTGCCGCCCTGCACCACCAGCCTGTTCTTCTCATCCAGAAGGATCGGGATCGAGAAGACATGCAGATTCATCTCGCACTTAAAAAAGACGGGCTCGTTCCCTTGAAGCGCGAGGCCGATGCTTCGTCCGCAGTGGGATTTGCAATGGAGCTGGCCTTTGGGGGTTTTCTGTACGGTTCGGCAGACGGGGTGTTCCTGACTGGGCTCGCAGACGAGGTCGCCCCGCGCGTCGTACGTCAACAGGGAAAGATTCGTCAATGCGGAGAACTGGTCCTGAATCTGCTTCAGCTTCGACAGCTCGAGTGTTTCCATCGGACCGACGCTTCCTCGCACTTCTGCGGGCGCTCGCTTGTTTATAACCCGCACCGGTTTCAATGTCAACTGATTTTTCAGGTCATTTTCCCACGCCGGTTCTTCAACGGAAACCGGCATGGGCTCGGCCGCGGTTTGAATCGGCGGCGGCGGAATCGGAATGCCGTAGCCGGGGTTAAGCAGCGGTGTTTTGACGACCCTCGGCCGGTTCCCAAGGCGCGTCAGACCCGAACAAAGCAGAAGCGCGGCCGGCAGATACCCGCCGAAGAAAAGGAGGGTCATCCAGAACGGATTTAAGATCACCAGCGGAATCCGGAGATGGACGAGTTGTCGGTGAAACTCCAGGCTGAATGCGGCCGTGACGGCCAGCAACGCGAAGGCCGTCAGGTA